>DAOVUR010000067.1 GCA_030632465.1 bacterium
GCACAGCCTGTGCTGCATGCAACCATGGCTGAGTAATACTGACCAAGGCATCAAGATCTGTTTCTAAAATAGCATCGAGCGAGTCATACTGATCACGACTATTAAGCTTTTTCTGCCAGAGCTCTTTTTTAGCGTATGGCGCCATACGTTCCACTTCACGATCACATATCGCAACTTTGTCGACCAACGGATGATTCATAAACATATCCGCAAATGCTACTCCGAACTGCCCTAACCCTACTAATCCAATTGATAATCCCATAATCATTTACTCCTTTTATTAGTTTATTACTATAAATTCCCAGCACATCGTTTTTGCAAAAGCCTCTACAAGACGTTCATCAACTCCATAACACAACACACAATGATGCGTGCCGCCGACAAGACTATACTGCTTTAGAAAGTCCGCTATCGGCATTTCTGGTTTAATCCATCCCCGAACACCACTATTGATCTTTTCTCCGCCATCAGTATTACAAACATCCACAGGTGCTGCCACCAGCGAAAATGTATCATCTGGCCCAGGCGCAACATTCAGTAACCACGCAGCACCTGACTTTAAGCCTCCACTAGCAATCACTGGCTCTTCAGCATCTGTAAATGGAAATGGACGTTGATTAAGAATAGGAGTATCTGCAGTTAGTTCAATATTAATCTCACCCATATGCGACATAAATATTTTCTCCCCTTTCCAGTCAGGGCAAAACATTTCAGTAAAAGTAGTTTCAGGAACCACCTTAGCCAGTGCCCCGCAGAAGGCTGCAGTTAATACGTCACCTTCGCCCGCATAACCAATACCACGTGCCATAGCCTTTGATGCCTCTAGAAATGGAACAACTGGTAGTCCGGGCGCTCCGGCAATATCACCAAAATTCATTGTAAATGCTGACAACTCTTCCTGCTCAACCCAAGATCGCACAGCAAGTCCAGCCACCTCCGTATTGTCAAGAGCTTCATCAGAACACTCTCCCTTAGTAAATGCAGCAAGGTCTTTTTCTTTTTCCGCTACGACTTCCGGTGAAGCAGACGCAGGCATTAGGGTAGCAATAGCTTCGGAATCGGAAGAAATAACCTCAATCCCTATCTCGCGTTTTAATATATCAAATGGGATCGCAAAATCGCCCATGCCACAAAATGGTTCACCTAATATGCCTACTCGTGATGCCCTAAACAGTTTTGCGGCACGACAACCTTGCACAAGTGCTACTGTTCTATCAATCACATCAGACTCCTGCCAGTGACCAACCTCAATCATAAACTGCTTCTTGTTTCTGATCAGAAGATTACACATATCTTGAACGCCATGAATGCCGTGATTAAAGATAATTGCCGAAGCATCCTGCTCAAACCCAAAATCAAGATCTTGAGTTGTATCTAAAATCACAATAGGCAAGTCAGTGCCAGCCAAAACATCAGCTGATTCTAATGATGGCGAATATGCTAAATGCAAAGTGATAACAGCATCTACTTGAGCATCCTCAAAACTGCCAATAGCCTCTTCAAAATCAGGATGCAAACAGCAGATCGGAGATGTGACTACTTCCACCCCACGCTTTTTGTACTCATCAGTTATTGTTTCGATAAAGCGTTCAACATCTGGTCGCACATGAGACCAGCAATCGTCATAAAGCTTTAACCATAGCGGTAAAATTCCAATCTTTATTTTGTTCATATCTTTATTCCTGTAAGTAGATCATTCATGTTGTTATAGAAGAAGCCCTCTAGCTCCCTTGAGCTTAACCCCGCCTTGCTAGTAGCCTCTTTTATGCCGCGAAGCTGTTCATAAAAGAAGGTCGTAAATTCAACTATCTTATCACTATCATAAATCGTAGAACCAATTGCATAGTCCTCTCCCATCAAATATGCATATTGATTATTTATTTCAACAGACTTACCACGTAAGAATGCTATTGGTGCATCACTGCCAAATACAATTCGTTCGCGCGAAAAGTGATTGAACGCATACTCTAATACGCCAGGATGGTTAACCATAGAGGTATCAATATACGCATTCTCACACTTGCTAATTCCATCAAGAAAACCAACAACATTACTCATGTAATATGCTCTACCAATATGAGCAAAAATAATTTTTGCATTAGGGTAACGTTTACATAACTCTACCATCTGCTCCTGATTAGATGGATCAGCTAGTCGTAATGCTTTTGGTATATGCAGAGTTATTGCTAATCCTTTGTCATCAGCATATTCCATCTGTTCAGCTGTAAGCATATCAAAGATAGTCACCTCTTCAGCATCCATCCAGTCAACAAAGTTTCTATATGGCTTATAACCAATCAAATCGTAATCATTGATCCGACGTTTAATATCCTTGATATCATCTTTTGGTGAAACTAATGCCATCCCGAAAATGTTTTTATTATTAGAGATTTTTCCAGTATATTTACTGGCCGCCTCTAAGTCTGCGTCAACATTGGGGGAACCAAAACAGTTCATACTGAATGCTTGATCAGGGAGCACAGTCTCAACTATTTCTAAGCACTGCTCTACAGTAAATGTCCCTGAGAACTTACGTCCAGGATGTTTTTCTGATAGCCCGCGACCGACGGGAAAATTCGTTTCATCAAACACGTGAACGTGAGAATCGAATATTCTTTTTGGTAGCCAATCACGAAATTCTTTTTCATAAATAGCTTTATCATTTTCATTAAAAAAACCATCAATATTCATCTATATTTTTCCTTTTGCAACTATATCGCTATATCTTTGAGGCTATTGCAAACCCCCAATGACCTCGCGTCATTGGTGAATAAGATTTGTTAAAAACAACTATTCTTAACAAAAAATCGTCCATTCCAACGGGACAAGCCCGTTGGGGATGATAGTTTTGCGTTATTTTCCAGCAAGCAGAGCAGCTCCTACTGCTCCTGCGTGTGCTGAACCAACAGTTAATCTGATGCCGGTTATCTCCTCGACAATTTTAGGCCACACAGGACTTCTCGATGGGCCGCCTACCATAATGGCACTATTAAATTTTACACCTACGTCCGCAAGAGTGTTAATCTTCTCATTAAGAAGCCTAGCAGCACCTTCCATAACTGCTCGGCTGATATTCTCGCGACTATCATTAACCACTTTAGGGGCGGCAGTTAAATCTATTTTTAGTCCATCAGCACCAGCGGAAGCAGTCGCCGCGGACTCATCAAAGATTTTCATCTTATCCTGTTCGTCACATGCAATCAGGTTATCGACATACCAATCTATTGTGCGCCCTATTCTTGGAACAGAGAAAATCGCCCCCCAAGGGCCGCCTTCTTTTGATAAAAACGGATCACAAAGTAGTTCTGCATCTATAATATTTTGACGCTCCACCTCAGGAAAGAAGCCAACCCATGAAGTACCACAAGATAACATAAGCTGCCCCGGTTCACAGACGCCAACAGCTCTAGCTGCGGCTGGATGATCAAAACATCCAGTAACCACGTCTGTATCTCCGCCCAGCCCAGTATCTCGCTGAGCCTCTACCGTAAGCTTACCTATAGATGCCCCTGATGCGACCAGTTTCGAGAGTTGATCTTCCTGAACATTAAGCATATCTAAATATGGCTTATGATATAGACCGCTAACCTGATCTTGTAAATGAAATGTTGTAGCTGTAGAACTATCCATTGCCCACTTGCCAGTAAGTTTAAATAGCAACCAGTCAGTATTCATGCAGTAGCGAGAAGCATCACTATAGAGATCGCTTCTGTTTTCTTGCAACCACGCCAAATGAGCCAACGGAAAACTAGTAACGCAAGGCCAGCCCACAACCTGACGGACATCTTTAGATTCAAGTCCTTTCAAGCTGCTAGGTAACTGTATCGCGGAACGTTGATCCATCCAGCTGATAATATTCGTGTACGGTTGCCCATCACTACTAGTTAATAAAGTATTGCCAGATGCTGCTGCCATTGCTAATGCAGATATTGAGCCAGGTGTTTCATCACTCAATTGACGAATCACCTCACATACTGACTCGTAATGTAGCTGAGGATCAAACTCCACAACATCATCATCTGTTTCTAAGAAAACATTTTTACTCTCGGCTACAGCCACAACATCACCAGAGCGAGATACCACAACGCCCTTAATTGCGGTAGTGCCCAAGTCTAAGCCTAATAAAAATGTATCGTTTTCTTTATTCACAATATTTACCCTATCCATACCGGAGAACAGACAGCCATATGTCCATCTTCCTGAATCACGCGACAATGGTAAAAAGCAGGAGCATCAATCTTATCCTCATACTCTATCTTAATATAATCACGCTTAGGATGAAATTCCTGCACTAACTCAGTATCTTTTACTATCTGAACAACTTTTATCGGTGCAGGCGTCCATGCCTCAATACGAATTTCAACAGTTTCAGAAAAAGGTAACTCCGACCCCATCAAAGCATCGTTCACGTGCATCTTAACAATCATGCGTGCTCCGGTGAGCGCGTAGGTGTGACGATTATAAATAGATTTGAATATATTGCGCCTTGTAAGTTCTGGAGCCCACACGGCTGCTAATCCCCCCCAGTACCCGCATGGTTCACGAGACGAACCGCCAGGTCTAGCACGATGTGTGTCAGAACCAGCAACGAAGCCCATGCGCAATCCATTACGTAATGCAGCCATAACTGTGCGGTCTTGATCTTGCCCCATCTGAATTGGACGGTCACTTACATTAAAGCCTTCACTGCTACCGTGCATAGACCAAATTTCGATTACACGTTCAACCTCGGTTTTTATTGCCGAAAAATCAGAACTGCTACACCACGCTCCACTATTATATGCTGGATGATGACTTATTATCATAGCATCACTTTTTCGTAATTCAGCATACAGTTTCCGTGGATTATCATAACGCTCATCATCTGGCGGCAAAAATGGCTGGTCGCCTCCAAGATAATGAACCACCTTATCTCCAAAGCCGGTATGCTGCCATTCGTAACCTAAGAATGTTATAAACTTTCCTTCTTCATGGTAGCGCTCGTTCATATACTTAGTAATAGTCCAAGTCTCATTATCTAGCCAGCCATGCGCTTGCGGTACCACGGAAATAAAGTCTAAGCCACGCTCTTCCTTTGCCCATGCATAAACAGTATCAGGATACCCTTCCGCTTCACTTAGATAGTCGTGACAATGAAGATCACCAATAAACAATTTCTCATCATCTACCAATGAATAGTTAGAACAGGCACTCATACCTGTATCTATATCCTCAACATTCAGCTGCACTGGTTTGTTATCTGATAAAGATATCTTTTTATAGGCGCGACCATCAGAAAGCTTAAATACAGATTTCACCTTGCCATCAGTAACCTCAACCTCTTTGTTTACTAATGCACGATTATCATATTCATCTCTGGCAGTGACCAAAACATCAACAGAATCACCTGTTCTGTTGCACGGTATTATAATTTCAAGTTTAGCTATGGATTTAGGCAATATCTCAATTATAACTGGTTCCGGCAAACGCTGTTCTGGTTGATCGTTATTATAATTTATAACAACTTTCAATTCCTTCTCACCAGCAATAGAAGTCCATTTTACATCTTGGACTATCTCTAACGTATCACCAGGCAACAATTCGTCCTCAACCTCGTTGGAACCAGAAACAGGCGATACATTTCCTAATATTCTTTGACCACGGCCGACGAAAGTAACTGTTGAGCCGGCAGGGATTTTATTTTCCCCGCAGACGTAAACTAACTTAAGTTTTCCTTCGCTACCAGCCTCCACCTGTGACGGCTCTGAAAACGCACGGCCTAGGCGGGAAGGTTTATATAATGATTCATCGCCAAATGCATCCGCATCGCCCGATAACGAATATGCACGGTGCTCCCTATCGGGAAGCCATTTATGCCGTTTTCTAAATCTCGGAGAATTCTTGTACTGATCTAAAGCATGGTCGTAAGGGAAAGTCACTACATCATCAACATTAAACTCAAGTTTTAATTGTGCAAAAACCTCCTGCCAACGCTCCATCATTTTAGCTTTATGAATAAAAGGTTTCCAACCAAGTCTTAGGTAAGTTTTAATCGCAGGTAGCCTATAGTCATCAGTAAGTAGGTGAACCTGCTTGTAACCAACTTCCGCAAAACGCGCAGTAACCGCGGCACAGATAATATAACCAAGCTTCTTACCTCTATAATCAGGGTCAACAGCAACCCAACCTAACTCAGCTCCACGGGGATCAAGTGCAGGGTTGTGAAAACATCCAGCTGTCGCAACTAGTGATTTAGAAGCAGTATGCACTATAAAAAACAGTCCGCCAGGTAACGCTTTATTCGCATTAACAGATCCTGCGTCATCCTCCCAGTAGTCAAACCCAGTTTTTTTCATCAAGAGGTCATAGCCGGCCTCGTCACCAGACCGAAATGTGCGCATAATGTAACCTTCAGGAAGGTCATATGCCTCTATATCAGTTTGGTTTTCTGCAGACCATACCATTCGCAGTTGATTACTCATAAGTAATTTCCTATATAACAGCTAAAGTTTCTAATGCTTCATTCATTTTAGATATAACGAAATCAATAGTCTTTTCTGAACTAATCAACGGAAGCTTAGTTAAAGCCACTGGAGGACAGTCTGCCTTATATGTTTGTGCACTTACATCAATACAACACTGCTTGTTTAAGTAAGCAGTAAACTGATTAGTCAACTCAGCCGACTTAAATACAAATGTAGTCATGTGTGCTTCACCTTCAAGCTTTTCAATTATATCAGGATATTTAGCAACTAGCTCTTCAGCCTGGGCATTATAATACTGTCCAACCTTACGGCTTTCGTTACTATTAGTTTCTGCAAACTCCATTGTTATTAAATAACTTAATGAAGCTAGCTCCTCTTGTCCATTAGTAACTAGTGCGCCAAACTGATTCAAGCTATCCATAGCAGAGGTAGTCAGAATCTTAGATGCTGGATATTGACCGCCAGGGAACCCTTTACCTACAGAAACAAAATCAGGCTTGCTACCATATTCCTTAAACATAAATAGTTCTGGCGACCACATACATGATTGTATTTCGTCAATCATGATTGGAACATCACGCTCCTTACACATTGCGTGTGCTGCAGTAACAAATTCCGGTGTTAACTTAATACCACCATAATTCATCAAAACCAATTCATGGAAAAATCCAGCAACTTTGTATTTACCTTGATCATACTTCTCTAAAGTTTCAGTAAAGAACTCTATGTCATTGATAGCTACTGGACAGATTTTAAAGCATCCAGCATCCTCCATCTTAACCGTAAGTTCCGGCCACATACCTCGCAACATCTGAGTGATCATTGTAGTTCCGTGATAATTAGCCTGCTTGCCACCTTCATTATCAGCCATAACTAGAAACACAGGTATTCTATCTGCATATTTTGGAGTACCGTAGGTGACATCTAAACGATAAAACCTAGCCATCATCATTTTCAGAGATGCTTCAACAGCCAAACTGCCAGTTTCAAGATTGGTTACACAATTAAGAACATGCTCTTCTTTAGATGCAATCACCTCATCAAGTCCAGCTGCATCATCTTTAGATAAACCGTTTGCGATACGAATCAACTCACGCTCAAGAACTCTAGTGATATAACCACGTGTATTATTGTGCGTAACATTACAAATACCAATTTTTTTAGCATTCTCTATCAATCGGTACCCAGGGAAATGATGACCTAGCGAAGCATGATAATGCTCACTTTTACCAGTTAAATATGCTTTGCCATTCTCGCCAATTCGAATTGGCCCCATCCCTGCAAGTGGCGACATCTCGTCATGCTGTGCAGCATCAAAAGATGCAACAGCAGCACCCTTACTGCTATTGGCCAATCCGGAACATACTTTATTTGAAACATCAGATAATAAATCATCTAGCCTTGCTTGAAAACTTTCCGGGAAGAAATCTACTTTGTCATCAGCAATAGCTTCAAACTTTTCTTGTTCATCTCCTGTCAAAAAAGCTTGAGCCTCACATACAGCAGAAATATATTCAGTTCCCAACAGATCACGTAGTGACTTAGATATGGCCTTCATTTTAAAATTCTCCTATTAGTTATATATTTGCTAAAAACATTATCATTCAATCGCCCCTTATGGCTTCACAATAAACGCTTTCTTTTTTACTATATCAGGACATAAGACATATAACACAGAAAATCCATAAAAAAGATAGTATGCCCGATTCATCAAATACAATATATTTCATAACTCAACTTACAAAACATTTAATAACAACTAGAAGAAATTGACAAAAAACAGAGAACAGTCCAAACTATATTTCATCAAAGTAAATTTATATAAACCAAATAGGTCGTGATGCCTATTAAAGAGTTGTGGCGAGGAAATGAAGAAAGTAGCGATATCAGTCCTTATCTGTGCGAGTCTTGCGGTCAGTGCCGCGTTCGTGATCTTTGTGTCGCGGCATGTCTTCAGTGCATACGAGCAGATCGCGGAAGGACAGCAGAACCTCACAGACATCTCTCGGCTGTCGCCGGCCGATGTCAGTCACATCCTTGTTCATGATCGCTATGGTCGAAAAGTTCTGACCGACGTGAGAGATACCAAATCACAGTCGACCTTCCTGTCCGCCGTATCCCAGATGGCAAACTGGAGGCC
>DAOVUR010000271.1 GCA_030632465.1 bacterium
AACACCTAACTCCAACTTATTACTCATAAAACTCCTCTACATCTTTAACACAAAAAAACAGATAAGATTCACCCTCAACTACCCACAGCATCATCAAGAATATCAGTTGGCAAAATAGAATCTTCATCCCAAACAAAATCATCCTTACAGACCGCAACCTTATCGGCTGGCATCTTTATATACTTCCCCGTCGCTGACGACAATAAAACACCATCCTCAGATAGTATCTTTGCTTCAGTAAGTATCATGCGCGACTTACGAGACGCAACCAGCCCCTCCACACGTATCGACTGACCAACAACAAGCGGTTGCCGCATACGAGAAGTAATCTCTATAGAAACACAAGCAAATCTAACCTCAAGCATGGCAGCCCACGTCATCACCTCATCCATTAAAGTCATTGTAATGCCACCATGAACAATATGCTTCCACCCCTTATCATCATCACGAGGGACATAATTAATAACAACTATACCATTCTCTAAATGAGATTTTAGTTTGAGCCCATGCTCATTATCTTCCCCACAAACAAAACATGACTTTGTCCATGGCAAAGTTCCTGATTTCAATTCCATCGTACATCTCCATAAAACATTTCTGTACTACTCTTTTAATAAGTAATCAACATTTCAGCACATTATCAATAATTAAAAGAGCAAGACGCCAACTAATAAGTTTTTTATTCTTTCAAATTACGCATTACCCAACTACTATTTTAATCATGAAGAGCAAATTCAATCCAATTAATCAGGCTATCGGTAGCAGAGATCTAAAGTATTACATCTTTGACTGGGACAATAACATCCTCCACATGCCAACAAAAATCTATCTAGAAAAGAGAACCGAAGATGATAACTGGATACCATATTTAGTTTCAACTGCTACTTTCAGCATTATCAGATCAGACACCCACAACTACAGAGCACCCGGCGGCGACTGGGATACAGCATTTGCCGATTTTCGTGACATAGATATAGATGATCAAAATATATTTCTTCGCGACACCAAAATAGCTGTTGATGACGTTGTAAATGATAACGCAGAAGGTGCACCCAGCTTCTACAGATTTAAGCAAGCTCTTATAGAAGGCCGCATTTTAGCCATTGTTACAGCACGCGGACACAGTCCGGAAGTAATACGACAAGGTGTTGAATACTTTATAGAAAAAGTTCTTAACAAAAGCGAAAAAAAAGAGATGATCAGCAACTTACGTGGTTATCTACAATGCTACGCACCAGATGAGCAGAAAGAAACCGATCAAGAGGTCTTAGACTTCTACCTTTCTCTGAACAAATACCACGGCATCATGTCGCCCCACTTTATCGAGATCATGGGCCTGAACAGCACAAGCTCACCAAACACCGAAATAGGCAAGCAGTTTGCTATTCACGACTTCATAACACATGTAATTAATATCGCACGCATGCGTGATCTTAACAAACCGATCAGCATAGGGTTTTCTGATGATGATGTAGGAAATGTACAAGCAATTGAAGAGTATATACGTACCACACTAATTTCAGAGTTTCCAAATGTTAAATTCGTGGTCTACTACACAGACGACCCAAATACAATTGATGGACGCAAGGTTGTCATCAACGGACAACTCACATTAGATCTGTAAATCAGCACTCCGATGCTGATTATAAACAAGCCCTACAGTAAATCAGCACTCCGACTTGTCTCGGCGTAGCCAAAGGCGAAGACGGATGCTACTTAAGAACAGCTTTGGAAAGCTGTTTTACTGGCAAAGAAAGTCGGCTGCCCCCTACTCGCTACGCTTGTGCTCAGATGCACTCTCAAGTATTTCACGCTCTTTTTTTGACAGCGAGCCTAAGCCTTTTTCAGTGATCTTATCCAACAAATCGTCCACCTCACCATCTGATGGCGCATCACCAAACGAATCGTTAGGGATAATACGAATATTTTTCCGGCGCCAGCGCGTATCAACTCGCCGTTCAGGACTCTTCCAACCACCAGGCATAAGCCTAAGACGCCTACCGTAAAGATAGCCAGCCACTCCGCCAAAGAGATGCGCAGCATGCGCAATATTACTGCCACCTCTACCCATCATCGGAAATATAGAGATGATGCCAAGGCCAATAACCAGAGTCCTTGCTGTCATCGTAACGGGCAGAACAAGGAAGACCAACAGCGTGATTTTTCGATTCGGAAATATAGCACCAAAGGCGCCAAGTACACCTAGCACAGCGCCTGATGCGCCCAAACAGCTCCCGCCATCATTTCCGCTTACAAGAAGCCAGCCTAACCCACCTAATATGCCACTAATCAGATATAGAGATAAAAATCTTTTAGATCCGAGAACCTGCTCCATCTCCCTACCAAACATAACCAACATAAACATATTTATAAAGATATGGAACAGTCCACCATGCAGAAAAATATAGGTCACAAATCGCCATAGCTGTAGCTGCGCAACAGCATCTCGATTCAATATCATCATCTCTGTGATATTAAAAGGAAGAAACGCGCCTGACACCAACTGTAGCAGATATACAGCTA
>DAOVUR010000113.1 GCA_030632465.1 bacterium
AAAACTATTGAAATCTACCTAACACACAAGACCTGTCGAACGAATTATATTTTCATTTATACTTTAAAAACATAACTCCTACCTACTTAGAACCCTACAAAACTTACATCTTAGCCGCTCATAACAGAGCCAGAGCCTCATGTTACGAAAACAAAATACTTTTTTTGGGATAATATCTATTTGAAAAGAGCCTTCACCAACGGATTCTTGACAAGTCCGCGAACACGATCATGAAAATCACCTAAATGCTTAAGACGATCACGAATAAATTTCTCTCTACCATTACCATCCGCCAAGTCATCAAGAGACTTCTCTGCACTTCCTAATGAAGATGCGTAAGATTCCATCTTCTCGCTAAGCGTATCCATCACTGCATTCTTTAAAATTCTACCAAACCAATCATTTGCAATATAATAATCCTTGCGATCCCCCTTAACCCAAACCTTTTTCACTGCACCCCATTTTTCAAGCTGTCTCACCCCCATGCTGGCACTCCCCTTACTAATGCCAAGCGTATCCTGCATATCAGCCAAACTAATAGGATCTTGGCTAAAATAAAGATAAGCGAATATCTGACCAAGCACCCGCCCCATACCAAGCGACTTGGTAGCATTACCTGCATCTTCAATAAATTGATACACTACGGAATCTAATGATTGATTATTCATGATAGAAAAACCCAATCTTATTGGTTAATAATTTGTGATTTGCATTCAACTACTTAGGGGACGTAACAAACCAAAATTAGAGGTAACTCACCCGGATACTCAAATGGAGTAGCAGATAAGTCAATGTTTATAGGGGTAACAGGAAAGTGGTCATTACATATCGACACACTCCGTGCCCGTCAATTATGCACATACTTCGTTCAGTACAAACTGAACATAACAAAACATACCAATCTACACAACCGAAAAATACTATTTTTGAAATATTTTAAGAAGCTTATTCATGCAACTTCCGCCAAGCACTTTGATCAGATACGTAATCTCTGGCGACAAAACAACATCTATTCAACAACAGTTATCACGTCACTAATAATGATAGCCCTATTCCGTGCCTCAAGATCGGTCTTAAGGCGACTTCGATTCCCATATGCAGTATTATAAACGCCCATCCTCAAACTAAACTTACCTAAAGGCGCATCTTCAGGAACCTTGACAACACGGCTAGTATAACAGACTTCTTGCCCGTTAGTACCAGTCCCTAGCAACTCCGGCATAAATCCACGTAGCGCATAATCAGCCTGAAACATAAAATCATCATTAAGGAAATGAACAAACACCATAAGATTTTTATCTATAATAGTACTAGCTGACTTATGCCAACAAAAGGTTGCATTAAAACAGTCACCGCGTTTTACCACTGCGGGTTTAACACTAATGCTATTTAATTCAATATCACCAGCAAAGACTGCTTCCGCAGAGATGGCATCCTTTTCAATCTCACTAGAAAGCAGAGTAAACCCAGTCCATACAGGGTTACCAGAATATTCAATACTATTAGACCTCACACTAAATTCATCAAACAACACCCACCCGTCGATAACCTCTTCATGCGCCGTAAAGCCAGTCTTACGCAGTACATCACGAGTTACGGTAGCATCATGATCCCTCACCAAGATAGCAGAATCAGCATACGCTACATCACACTCAGCACTCCACCTATAATCATTAAATGCACGTTGACTTAACTCAACCCAAATATCACCATTCAACAGATCAAATACCTGGTTAGACTCCCAACGATCCGCAAAGAGCCGCTTAATACCACGCTCTTTCAACCTTGCTACTAAAGATGGCATACTTTTACTAGGATCAAAGCTCCCCTCAGCCGGCGCAAACAACTGCACCTCCTTAAGTTGCCAAAGTAATGCTGATGACTCCGCAGAGTATGACGTAACACGAACAGCATCTACCGTTAAGTCCTTAAGCGTATACTCCTGACGATGGCGACGTCCATTCCAATAAGGCCGCATCCCCGACCAGTAATAACCTGTCACACGCCGCTTGCCATGAATAGTCTTCCATTCATCCGCACCAGCAAGTAGCACTTCGACCTTTAACCTACCAGGAAAATACTTAGCACCATCACCCAACAGCCGTAATTTTCGTAACAAGGTCGGATTATCAAGCGTAATCATAACCCACGCCTTTCCATCCTCACCATGAACACCAGTCCATACAGTATTAATATTCCGGTCAAGCAATATATCAGAACAGTCACCCCCTGAATGATCAGCTATCTTACACCTGCCCTTAAGAGCAACCTCAGCTATTTCTCCAACAGGCGGCTTACACTCATAAGTAACACTATACCGACCATCACCACCACTCACTGCCGACCCACCAATATTTTTTAGAAAATCATAAACATGACCATACGAATTAAGGAAGCCAACTTTATCCGACAACTCAGCCTTACGAGCATACGGCCCATAGCGATCTCCATGCAATGTGCTGACCACAATATTCTCTTGCATATTGAAATTCAGAGAATGATCTTTAAAATGACTATATACTGCGTCAACATTATGACTAATCAAGTAAGCTTCAAATTTTGCTACCCGCTCAGCTCGGATAGGCGCATCTGATGACTGCCTATGCAAGTCAGGAAAAACCGTCCCATACGATGCAAGCAGTAACAATACTGGAACAGCCGCCACATACACATTCACCTTCTTACTAATAGAAAAAACAAGACTTCCAATCATCACCGCCAAGACAGGAACAACAGGAATAAGATACCTAGCTGTATTCATTGACGCAAATGAAGATCTTACAAAAAACCACACAGAAAACATAACAAACAAACCGGCAGTAAGCGCACTAGCACCACGCAGCGATAAACGATCATGCCTAATACCTTTCACCCCGAACAACAACCCAAGAGAAGCTAAAACCAAATATCCAGCCCTAAGAACCTTTTGCAACCAAACATCCCAGTCCTCCAGCCCTATAAGTCGATCATAACGCATAGACAAATAGCTGAATCCCTCAGTAACAGAAACACCACCTGCTGCCGAGAACATGTCAAAGGACTCCCAATGGTTCCCAAAATTCCAGACCCAGAACGGCAAACTTCCCAGCATAAATCCTGCTAAACCAAATAGCGGAAAAGCCGACAACATCTTCTTTCGTAATCCAAATGCCAGAATAGCTGCTGATGCCAACAGTGCAGATATAATCAACGGATTAGTCCACCACCCCACTCCAGCAGCTACACCAATTAGAAAATATCGATGCCATTTAACACGAATTCCATTCTGTAATTCAAACGCCGTCTTTGCGCTAAGCCTCATGCATAGAAGTCCAAGAAACAGCATCACCATATAGCCACCACGCGGTGCAAACTGAAACATAAAATAGAAGTATGGCCCTACCGCACACAAAGCCAGTGCCGCCAACGCGCCACTCTTACCGCCAACATCACGTGCCCACAAATAGATTACCGGCAACGTCGCAATAGCGGCTAATGCCGTACCCAAACAGATCATAAATCCAGAGATACCAAACAACCGACACATAAGCGCACTTATCAACGGCTCCAGACTACCCATATAAGCCTGTCCATAAAAGAATGTTGGCCACTGCCCACCCTCAACCACATGCCGCGCCATAATAGCAACAATCCCACAATCAGGATTACTGATATAACGTCCAGCCCATGCACCATAAACCCTACCAGCAATACCAACAAGAAAAGCCAAACCGACCAATATCCAGTATACCCTGCTCCATTTTCGTTTGAAAATATAACTATCTTTTTGTTCCACTAGAACCACTTACTCCACATTCTTTTTTACACATCTAACAGCTGACAACTAATATTGATAATACTATATCAAAACAATAAGCTTAATAGCCTCTTGCAAAACTATTCATTTATACTGCTTTTGTGTAGCGTTGGCTGTCCCCAGCCAATCCTTCCCGCAGGGAATCTCGCCTTTAGGCGCGGTCACAACCACACCTAGGGCTACGCCCGTCGCTTTTGCCTGAGACCAGTCTTCGCGCTTCGCTTGCTACGCCGAGGCACGCAGGCAACACTGCCTTTAATCATTCTTACATCTCTATCTCAGAATTGGTTTTTCAAGAACCTCTTCAGATAATAATTAGCGTTAATCCTTTTCGGCACCCTACATCTAATATATATTTCTATACGTAATTTTAAATTCTCGTACACCCTTAGGCCGTACACCAATTAGCGTAATATCTCGATCCACTTCATATGGAAATATCTCCACGCCATCCGACACTTTCAAATGCTCCATCCAGTTATACTTAAGCACAACCACACCATCAACACCAACACTACTAAGCTTCACATCAATATGATTAAACTTTGCTCTGATTGTCCCAGCTCCATGAATAAACATTGTTGATTCACGCTTAAGTGAATAACAAGTAAAAGTCCGGCCATAAGACTGATATGAACTCTCCTCCTGAAAGTAATCAGAATGGCTAGCAAAATAATCACGCCACTTATCATGATAAGTCACAATATGTGTCACATTATACGCATCGAAAAATAGCTGCATCAACTTCCACGACTTCCTGAATCTATGTGGTGGATATTCATACTCAATAGTTCCAACAGGAAAACCATAATAATCGTCCGCCATCATTTCACGCCCAGCCAAAACCGGCAGATACGCCACATTCCCACTACCATAAGCATGCACACATTTGCCAGCAAACAAGATACGCCCCTCCACCGGAGTATTATTCTTTACCCAGTCAACCAGCTGCATAACCTCATTATCCAATACTACATATTTCGCATTACCCTTATTGGCGTATATTCGAGAAACATTATATGCACCCAGCGCCAACAGCGAAACCAACAGCGCTCGCACTAGAGCAAAACGCATATCCTTAACTCGCAACACTCTTCCAATCAGCATAGCTGCTGGGATAATAGCAACAAAGAACATCGGTATAGAAAGACGAGAAAGTTGCGAATTATGTTTCCACACCTCACCCCAGCCAGCAACCAAAGCTAAAACAATTATCACCGGCACAAACCAACCTCGTATAGTCCGTCGCGCAACTGTCAGAACACCAGCCAACCCCAAAAATATAAGAACTGGATGTCCCTCTTTAATACGAGAAATTAATATAAGCCAGCCATGATGTAAGGATTCAGTATTAAAACAAAAAGCATCTGTGCTAGCGCTATCTTTAGGCTCCAAAACATACTTCATCACACTTTCACACTCAAACACCTGCACCCATATCCAATGACTATACAATAACAGTACCGCGCCACCACAAATCAGGAGAAACTTCCACTTACGCCATGTCCAATATTTAAAATTAAGTACAAATGCCACCGCTACAGCCGCACCCATAATTGCACCTGGCGGCCATAGCAGCAGAAAAAATGCAGATAAAACAAGCGCCACCCCTGTCCACAGATCACATTTATCAAGCCTAACAACCCTAAATGTAAATGCCGACAGCGGCAAAATCATTGAGCCTGCCAATGCTGAACCTACTGTCCCATAATGCATCATCCACAAAAAATATTGCTGACTAACACCTAATGCCAAAAGACCAGCAGCAGATGCCGAAACTCTATCTCCACCAACAGCCCGAAGAGACACAAACGCAACCCACGGCACAAAAACAATAAAAACCAGCCCCACCACAAACGTATAAACTTCATGCACCTGCATAAATCGCAATAACGGATATGCCAACAATCCAGGCGCAGCAGTACCAGAAGTAACACTCACAAAATGCTCTGTACCACCATTCCAATAAGGACTAAAATTTATCAGCTGCGGAAACGTACGAGTAAACTCAAAAAGACGAAACATAAATGACGGATGATCTGTCCGATAGAGAGCACTTCCAGCAGTAACATTAATAAGTTCGTAAAAACTGAAGAACTGAAGAATAATAAACAATGCTATCAATATTAATTGTGGCCTCTTCCGCCATAATACAAAAAATGGTGTCAGTAAGATTGTCATACCGATCACTCTGACAAACCCAGACTTCTGTACAGACACACTCTCACTAGGATACCACCGCAAAAAGTAAAACCAGTTATGTAGCGGAAAACTTGAAGCTAACGCCAACAACATAAAGCCTAATATAATCAGAAATGGCATAAAGCTACTTACTTCACTCTTTTCCTGCGCACCATTTTTTCGCCACACAATATAAAGAAGAACGGAAGGAATTAATAAGCAGATCAGCCATGATACAGACTTAACATCAAACCAAACAGGTTGCGTCTGAACAAGAACAAATAGGCACAGCCCAATTAACAAGCTGGGAAGTAGTTTAAATATAACTCTTAACTTTTTCATGATTGAGCAGATTAAACAGTATTTAACAATAAAGTGCAATTTATCAGTTAAGAAAACTATT
>DAOVUR010000036.1 GCA_030632465.1 bacterium
AAAGACGTACGGGACGTTGCTGCGGGTTGGGAGAAATAGCATAGGTCATGGTCTGATAAGAACCATCATCCATCTCCCATTTTATAACAGCAACACCGCTATCCAGTGCCAGCAGTTTATCGGCATAACCCAGCCAGATCACCAGATTATCTCCCTGCTGAATAATCGGTTCCACGCCTTCTTTTACCCCTAATGGAGGAAGCAATTCATCACCAAACCCATAGTTTGCCACAGCCGCTCCGCAGGGAGCCCCTGCCTGCGCCTCTACTATATTGAACTGACTCTTTATAACATTGCCGGAAATATCAAATATTTCGTCATAGTTGTTTGTATGAATAACCAAGCCGCCAACAGCACCAACAACCCCATACACCACAAGATTAGTGTCATTTGCATCAGCAGATGGATAAATCGGGTTCTCATAACTTGAACGAATCACCGCTGTCTCAGCATGCACTCCGCCGCACCAGCAAATCGATATCGCCAGACTTAATTTTAACAGGGTTCTTACTCGTATAGGCATAACTTTCGCCTCCGTTTAAATCAAAAATCAAAGACAAAAATCATTAGTTACCAATTGCAATAAAATTGAATGCCGCATCTTGGTAGTCGGCACCGGCTGAATGATCATCATCCTTGCTAACAATATAAGCGCAGTCAGGAAAGACAGATTCTACCGCCCAGAAATTATCCGGAGCATTACCGCCGCTTCCTCCACAAACAACTACAAACGGATGATTATCAAATGCCGGTGTAAAGGTGATTTTGTATGCTCCAACAGCATTGATAGGGGTGTATCGAGCAACAGTATACTGATCCCCAAGATCAGCGTATTCAATTGCATCATGCGAAACCCGACCTGCAACAACGCGCACACCGGCTGCTGGTGCTTCAACGATATGTTCTATCACATGCTCATCAGGCTCATTATAATTCATGACAAGTTTGTCGCGGAGTAAAATATCATCGCCAATATATGCACGCTCATCAACAAAGACATCATTCCCCACCACAAGATCACTAGTTTCTGGTTCACCCGCAGGGATTTTACCAGCAAGCGTTTGAAGAGTACCTATACTTAACTTTCGTAAACCGTCAACTCTTACATCTTGGTAACAGATTAAAGGCGCTAGTATATCAACGTAAGTCGCGCCAGCACCAACCTGAAGAGAATTTCCTGACCTTGTGATTCCAGCGGCTTCAAAAGTACTTTCACAACCATCGGCCAAATCCGCATGATCAGCCTCTACAGCCTGCTGAGCAAACTGAGCCTGAATGGCAAATGGTGCAGCCTGTAATTCCTGACGAGGAAATGATTCTGCGGGTGACGGAACTGTGGCATTATTTTCATCCTCGTTAACAGTAATGCCCAGATAACGTTGTTTGCTTGAACCATTGGGGTCAATCCAGACCCCCTTCCAAAAATCTTCAACAGTCGGATATGTAGCACTCGCATTGCCGGTTTCCCCGACGCCTGTCTGCCCAAGAATAACCGTGAAAAAACCGTTGTTGACATACGGCTTATAGGTAGCTCCCCAAAGCAGCGTACCGGCAGTGCCAGCATCATATAGCTTGAAGTCAACCGTATAAACTCCATTGGTATAATCTGCACCTGTATTAGTCTGCAGGCGCCCCTGATAACTCATAGTTCCCGGCGTAACCTGCTTAGTGATAATCGGAGGCGCAGCCTCTGCAAAAACAGCCATAAACAACATACCCACAACACACAACACTATTCTTCTCATATCTATCTCCTGTATTTTAACCATCTAGTAACTTAGCACTCCGCATTCACTCAGCTTCACCAATCGAAACAGGCCACTTACATAAATTGTCTTATTCAAACCAACAACCCGTTCCTTAAATACTCCGCCACACTCAGTAATATTCCAGCTAGGATTCCCCCCGCCCATTGGATCTATTTCATCAAAAACAAACTGCAGTTCCCGTGAAATATCAAACGACTCAATACCAGCACCCAGCACAGTTTCAATACCATTATTAATTTCACGGTTATCATGCTGCGGATGATATGAATGTACAAAGGGATTAACAGGGTCGTTAAAAGCAACATCCACAACACCCATAACTGTCCCATTCCCGAAATCACCGCTACATTCTATCGGCGGTGTCGGAGCAAAATTAGCCGAACTGATGCGAGTTATCAGAGCTTTGGGATTATCATTACGATATTGCTTGGCATACTCGGCTTTAGTGAAAAGCTTCAGCTCTATATCTCCATCATCTTTTGTGAGCATGGAGGGATAAATCTGTTGTAAGATTCGACAAGTTCCATTACTTCTGGAATGCAGTAAAACACGAAAGTTATATGAACGAGAAACGGGAACAGGCGTAACAGTGTCCCAAGTGTTACTTCCGCCCGGACGCGTAGGTGCGCGGCTAACCTTATCAACCACAACTTCACCAACCCATAGCCCAGTCGTGTCATAAAAATCTGCTGGTGGTACACGACAAACCACTCCGATGTTCTGTTCTATAACAGGCACCGAACTGCTCTCGTCTGTAATCTTCAAAATACTCTGAAAAGCCTCGCCCTCTGCACCATTGGTCAGTGCGCTAACATCTGGCATAAGATGCAGTTCAAGCATGGTTCCCGTTGCAATATTTGTTACCAGTAAATCGGGTAGCATCTCAAACTCTTCACGCACCGTACCGTTTGTAGTAATCATCCTTCCTAACAACAACGGAACCTTACCTGCCAGCGGAGTAGCATCAATACCTTCTGCCGGCTCTTCTGAAGCAATATGCCGTATCGTAATCAGGCGGTTAGTATCGGTCTCGTTTGTTATCTTCAGCGTTTGCGGACGTTGCGATAAATCGTAATCTAACCACTTATCACCATTACCAATATTAACCTTAACTGGTCCAATATAACTGCTTACACGTTCACCAGACTTAACCCAGTACGCTTTTCCGGCACCTATATTTTCCATCTGCGGACGATATACCTGAGATACCGAACCATCAGAGTTAACTTGTTGAACATCTCCGCCCTCTGTGGTTGATATACTAACTTCATCCGTAAACCCAAAGTAATCACCAAAAGTTACATCTTCAGAAGAGATGATTGGAAACCCGACCAGGTTGTACTTATCACGCAACCAGTCCATATTTAAAACCTCAGCACGGCCTTTAATTTCAACCAATACAGAAACATTAGTTTCCAGATTTACCAAATAGGTTTGGCCAGCTAATAAACTGCCAAAAGTTGATGCCTCTAGCTGCCCAGGAACCCACTTAAACCAGTGCGCGCTCTGTGGAAACGGATCGTTAGGATCTTCAGAATACTCAGCACCGCCATCTATACGAGACCACCAAGCAACTGACTCTACAGGAACTCCATTAAACACATGATCACATGACGCCGGAACCGGTTGCGTTATTATATACACTGCATTCCAGCCAGGTTCCAACAGAACAGCCTGAGTCTTCCACTGCGCCTCCGCCACCACCGCAACAAGAAACAACAATATAATAAATGTTTTTCTTTTCATAATATATCCATAACTAAATTATAAATACAACCTAACCCCCGACAATGATAATATCGAATTAACATTTTTCTGTAATTTTGTCAAATTATAGCACGCAGTCATTGCAAAACAAGGTTTAATGAGCAGAATTCGAGATAAAATGTGCTAGATGGATCCGCGTAGCTATATACTTAAGCTCTATTAGGGTATGGATATTTTACTTTTGTAGTCGATTGCGGTACTCATGTGGCGTGCAACCTGTTTGTGCACGAAACGCTTTATAGAACTGTGTTGTACAGCTAAATCCTGCATCATTCATAATATCTATGATAGTTCTCTGGGTGGTGACAAGTGAGCGCATAGCATACGTAAGACGGAGGTGAGTGATGTAAATATTAACAGTCTTTTCCGTATTCTTATGAAAGACTCTTGTTAGATGCCGCGAAGTACAACCTGCGGCAGAGGCTATGTCATCTAAGCGTATTGGGCTACGAAAATTCCTAGATATATACTGCAGTGCCTTAATAAAGATTTGAGGAGCTTCGGTATCAGGAAGTTGTTGCTTTTTATCTTCTTGTGATTGATATAGGCGTAATAATCTAGCACGCACTTCATGAAGAACTATCTCTCGTGAAATATTATTTTTATTCTTAAGCAATCTGACCCAGTCTTTTAATAAATATAGATCTGAATATGGCTTCTCCCGTGGTTTATCTATAAATAGATCGAGACCAAATAAGCGTGCTAATAGTGGTGATGGAAGATTCCATTGCAGCACCCAGGTTAATGGTAAATGCAAACCAACAACAAGTGTCTTAGATGTCAGCTTCAATGTTTGGTGCGGCAGCATTCCCCAATGAACAACTAGGCAGTTCGGAGGAACAGTAACAGTGACCCCTCCATAAAGCATAGTAGCAGAACCATATTCAAACACACTAATTTCTATTGATTCATGTACATGCCCTGACAGTGGGTATGGCGCGGACTCAAAACCTCTAAGATTATTTGTATTACTTGTATGATTTAACATATCACGGTTCATTTTCATGTCTCAATATAGTAAAAAAGATTGGGTTTCCTGTAAAGAGGCAAATGAATTTTAGAATGTTACGTTCTTTCATAGCAAAAGAACTGAACCAGTTGATTACGATTAGGAGTACGATAAAAAATCCACCAGAAGGATCCTGCAAGCCAACAACCATTTGACAGTATAAGCTAATATGCTACTATCTCTCTTCTTATATGGTCAGATAATAAACGTGTGATTTCAAGGAGAGCAAACATCATGAAACAGATGATTTTTCTATTAGCCATCCTGATAAGTAGCGGCACGATAGCTGAAGACAACGCAAGCTATAAGGTGAGTATGATAGACGTCTCTACCAAAACTGCAATAAACGCTTATGCAGAAATTGCTGGCAAGAAAGTAGATATCGTTCAAGGTGTCCGGGGCAGGGTTACTGTCACAACTGATACAGAGCTAAGTTCAGAAAAATACCTCAAGCTTATTGAGGATAAGTTAAACGAAGCAAATATCGGCCTCTTCCCTATCACGACAAACCGTCTTGTTGCCACATGGATTGATCTATCCAAAGTTGTTAAGCCGGCACCGCGAAGCGGCTCATATGCAGACCGTTTAGCAAAACGTAGGGAGGTCCTCCGGAAGCGAAATGCAGCCAATATGACAGAACATACCGAAGAGCTTCAAGCGAAGATTAAAGCATATCAGAAAGACCTTAAGAGAAGTGGTGGTCCACTACTCCCTATCCAACTTAGCAAGGAAATGGACGCTCAACTTGTAAAGGAAGGTATTCTGCCACCTCAGAAGAATAGCGAGTAGAAATCTCTATGGAAAATAACAGACAACAGACAACAGCGCTAATAATAAAAGAACGCTTAAAACGTATACGCACAGCTATGCAGCAACAATTGCTAGATGCTGTAATCTTGCCGACGGGCGATCCGCATATTAGTGAGTACCCGTCAGAACATTGGCGCACTCGTGAATGGATATCTGGGTTTACCGGATCAGCCGGAACAGTTGTGATAACTCAAGATGTCGCATTGCTATGGACTGATGGTCGTTACTATATTCAAGCATCACAACAGCTTGAAGACACAACTATTGAATTGCAACGAGGCGCAGATCCAGACTGCCCAAAGATATCTGACTGGCTATGCGACAATCTTGAAGCTGGCAATAAGATTGGGTATGACGGACGTCAAATAACGGTTGATAGCGCACAGAATATACGCACTACACTAAAGAAGAAGAATATTGAATTACTACTAGATGTGGATCCTGTTGCTGGAGTATGGGATCAGCGCCCTGCTCTACCTGATGCTGCAGCCTTTGTTCATGAGCCACAATTCTGCGCTCTATCAGTATCAGAAAAACTGAAACAAGTCCGCATCAAGATGAAAGACGATGGTGCTACGCATTATCTAATAAGTAGCCTAGATGCTGTGGCATGGCTTCTTAATATTCGCGGCTCCGACATTCCATACACACCACTGGTACTAGCTTATGTTATCGTTAGTATGGATAATGTCACATGCCTTATTGATACCGCTAAATGTCCACCAGCTGTTATGGCTCACTTGTCTGAATCAGATGTTACAGTGCACCCATATTCCAATGTAGGCAATCTATTAAGAAAGCTTGATTCAAGCAGTGTACTATTACTGGACCAAAAGCGAACATGCGCATGGCTACATGAAACAGTAGCGGCTGGATGTCACGTTACGGAAAGACCTGATATTGTCCAAATTTTAAAATCTATTAAGTCTGATCAAGAAATTGAAAATATTCGCAGATGCACAGACCGTGATTGTGCAACTGTTAAAGAGGTGCTCCTCTGGATCGATCAATGCCTAACAGACAACACTGAAATATCAGAACGATCCGTCTCCCGACAGCTCAACCTTTTACGCGAAAAGAATGATAATTATATTGGTCCAAGCTTTGAAACAATTGCCGCTTATGGTGAGCATGCCGCGATTATTCACTACGCGGTAACTGCTGAATCAGATGTTAAGATTAAAGATTCTGGATTTCTACTAATTGATACTGGCGGTCAATATCTAGATGGTACAACTGATATCACACGCACGGTCGCATGCGGAACCCTTACTGATCAGCAGCGACGCGATTACACACTGGTACTTAAAGGACATATTGCACTATGTCGTGCTGTTTTTCTTGAAGGTACTTGCGGACCACATCTAGATATTCTAGCTCGTGGCGTACTGAATAAAGAGGGATTAAACTATAATTATGGAACTGGGCATAGCATAGGGTATTGCCTCGGTGTTCATGAGGGGCCACACGGCATAAGCAATAGCAGTAATATGATAGCACTAAAACCTGGTATGCTTGTCACGAATGAGCCTGGCGTCTATAGAGAAGGTTCTCATGGTATTCGTATTGAGAATACTCTGCTTGTCTGCGAACATAGCGAAACAGAGTTCGGCAAATTCCTGGCATTTGAGATACTCTCATACTGCCCTATTGATATGCGGCCCGTAATGGAAGAGCTACTTACTGACGATGAAAAAGCATGGCTTGAAAACTACCACGCAGAGACTGCCAAAAAGTTTGACTGAGTTTGCGGAACCTACCCGCGTCATGGCTGGAAGGATTCGTTTCACTAAACCTGTCCGCATTGCTTCGCAAAGCGATGCAGGCGAGCCGTTCCACCCCTACAATTCTATCTGTCTAGCCACAACGCGCAAACTGTAGGGCGAGAATGGTTGAAGACCTTCCCGCCGGTTTCCCGCACACATGGCTGGAAGGATTCGTTTCACTCAACCGTTCCAGCCCTACAATTACTGGCACCGCAAGCTGCGGGGTATCAAAACTTCGTCTTCGCAATAATACCATTTGTGGTTTGTTTTTAGGTATATTACTACTTTCTACTCCCCTTTGTCTTAATGAGCATGATAAGTATAAATAGTGCACCACCTAGCAGTCCCATTAGAAGATCGAGCATGGTGTCATCAAGTCCTATTTGGCAAGTTGTATTTAAGATGCGATCTGCTACCCATTCAGCAAACTCCCAAAGAACGGCTACTGTAGCAGTAAGGCCAAGCACTACTGCCGTGAGAATTATAAGATCTGGTTTATGAATAACTTGATATTCAGCAAAAACTTTTATGCCGCCAGCTACAAAGTATGCAATGGCAAAACCGCCAAAGAAATGAAGTGGGATATCAATTTCCGGCCAACGTGCATATCCATCTATCACGTGAGCAGATATTTCATGAGCAAGTAGTACCACTACAGGCAACCAGCCAAAACGCTTCACGGTTATCCATGATGCTTTTATAATGGTCTTCAGTTTTATAGTCATCAGTTTAGAAACTACTTTTTCACCTAGGCTTCTATATAAAAGGCAGCATCTTATCTCAAAATTTATCTTCGTCAGAAAGAAGTTTTTCAACTGAGTCGCCATGTTGAGCAAGGGACATAATTGATTTTGCGAGGTCTTCTGAATGTACCGTCTCGCGCAGATATGAGTCGACTACTGCAAAACATAATGCATCACCAAGTGACGCAATTGCTATAGAGCCATAAGCTATCGACATATTAAGTTTCAGCACATGCTCATACTTCTCTGGATCAGCATTGCCACAAGGCGTAGATAGTTGCACGATCAGATGATCATTCTGATCCTTCAGAGTAAAGTCAACCCACACCTGCTGCGTACGGCCATCAGGCAGGGTGACTTTCAATGAATAGCCATCTGCTCCCGTACTCATTTCAATAGGCAGATCTTTGATAGCGGTATTTAATAGATCTTCATCCGAAAGAATGTCACCGCCGAGCTTATTACGTATATCACCATCCTGCATTAGCCAGTGCCGCCACTCCTCTACGTCGTCACCAAGCTCTTGTCCGGTAATAGAGCGCAGTGCATTTGCAACATCAGTGACATTCTTGGACTGTTCAAGCAGTTTGACAAGTGGTGCAATTGCACGATCATCACCAATTTCCGATAAAATTCTAATAGTGGACCATCTCACACCTTCGTGTCTATCTTGCAGAAGCGGCAATATATCATCAATCATTTTTGTGCCTTCTTCGGCAACAATGTTTATGGTATTTGCTCTTGTATGAACATTACGAAGACCTTTTCTTATCTCTTCAGTACTCATAACTTATAGCTCCTCATTTTTTACGTAGACTCATTCTCGAACATCTCAACTACTACTTTAAATGTTTCATGATTTTTATCATTCATCTCCATAAGGGTACGATGCGCCTCCGTTAGCATGCGTAACTGATCAGCACGTTCTTGTTCCTCTGCAGGAAGCTCGAATAGTTCAGGTGGTTCGTTTTCCAAGTTCTTGACAATAACAAACGCATGCTCAAAACCCATGCTCAAGAAAAGCGTATTGATATCAACATTATCACAGACAATAATAGGCTTACGGTTATATTTCTCAATAAGGAATCCTGCTATACGTGCCATCAGTCCCAGATTAGTGCTATCAATATTCTCGGCCTGTAGGACATCAAATACGACTTCTTTAACTGACTCAGATGATAAAATCTTGGTGACAAGTTTATCAAAACCAGAATTACTGGTATATTGGATGACACCTATAAATTTGATAAAACAGACGCCATCATTCTTGGCAAATAGTATGCTACTCTCCGACATTCCGAGCTCTCCGGGTAATTAATAAAATTGTTACATCATCCGGCAGAGATTCTTTTTTAGCAACGCCTGTCTGTTCCACAAGTATTTCAACATCGAGATTAGGTTCATTTACAATTTTTTCAAGATGCTTCTGTTTTTCCGCCAATGATTGTACTGGTAATATTTCTAGTATTCCGTCGGAAAAGATAACAAAGGAAAATTCATCAGGCAACTGCATTCTTGAGTTTTCATATTTTGAGAATGCAAACAGACCTACAGCGGACCCTGGTAGCGTAACAGTCTTAACATCTTGATCATGGGCTAAGATCGGTAACGGGAACTGTCCACCATTTGTGTAAGTTAAGGTATTGTCACTCTTAGATAAAATTCCATAGAAAATTGTTATATGTTTACCGGAGTTCTGGCTAATTAGTTCTTCATTCAATTTTGCCAGTAGTTTGGCTGGATTAAGAATTAGTTTATCCTGCTCAGATTTATAATTTTCCAGGTTGTTATGGATAAAGCTTTGTAGTAGAACGGTAATAAATGCAGATGATACACCATGTCCCGAGACGTCAGCCATATAAAACCCTATGTGATCATCATCAATCTCGAAGTAGTCTACAAAATCGCCACTTAAATATAGTGATGGCGCTAAGAAGCGCTCAAAATGGTATGTACCAATATCTTTTTTCTCATCCGGCAGTAGATTAAACTGAATCATACGCCCAGCTTTTTCATCCTGCTCTAACATATCTAGGGAGCGTGACAACTTCAAGTTGGAGCGCTCCAGTTCCGTTGTCCGTTTTTCAACTTCCGCTTCGAGATCTTCATTTAACTGTTTAAGCGCATCTACAGCTTTCCGCCGCTCTGTTATTCCAACAATAATCCATAGTAGTCCAGCAATCTCACCTTCCGAGTTGCGGACAATAGCAAAAGACATATCACCCCAAAAGACAGCATCGTCAGATCGTTGATAACGTAATTCTTGTCGCCAGGACTCTCTTTTTCCCTCAAGGATAGCACCAACAAATGACGAGACCTCATCGTAATCATCCGAAGGGATGAAATCACAAAAGAGCATCTCCGGCATATCT
Organism: bacterium; assembly: GCA_030632465.1. Taxonomy (GTDB): domain Bacteria; phylum Verrucomicrobiota; class Kiritimatiellia; order UBA8416; family CAMZLY01; genus CAMZLY01. The sequence continues at coordinate 10,237 of DAOVUR010000036.1, forward strand.
TTCTCTTCGATGCCAACCATACCGCTCATGGCGGAATTAGCAATTACGATACGCTTATCTATATTTACTAATGCGATACCGACTGCTGCACTCTTAAATACAGCACTGAATCTCTCTTCTACTGTGCGCAAATCAATACATGCTGCAGACGATACCGTAATCTCATCAGACAGCGCAATTGCCATCAGGATAATGATACCCATATATACATACTCTATAAGATATATAAATTCATATAGCCCCGTACCCACTGCAACATCATTTACAACCCCTGCCAGAAAAAATATGATTGATATTATAATAATAAAATATTCTTTTTTATTTTTACTGCCAAAACCTTGTATTGCGATTGTTAATACGTATATGGCACTTGCTATACCTGTTACCCCCAAAAGATAGAATAGGAAGCCCGGCGCCATTTCATAATATGTTATGTGACCATAAAGCGGTAGGTCGATCTGCTTTATAGCTTCAGTAGTAGAGAACAACCATACATCAGGAACGATCACGCCAAGGAATGCCATCATAAGATAAAAGATTATGAAGATGTAGATACTACGCTTGGAGCGACGCGATGAATAATCATGCACAAACCAGATCAGAAGCAGTGCCATAAGTGAAATTGCTATAAACTGTGCCCTTTGCCACCACATACCGTCAGCAACAGACACCGCATTATATAAACCTGCGGCAAAAATATCATATGCGGCCACCATCAGGCACAATAGCGAAAAGAGAAAATGATGACGACGCCAGATATGTTTGGTACACAGCAGCAAGTGAGACACACCTACATACAAGGTGATGGCTGCCATTATTAGTGTTATCAGAGTATGCAAATTCATTAACTATATGCCTATACCATTATTATTTATCTTAAACGTGCGGTTACCGCCTGCAAGGCGATCTCCTGCGCATCGCTCATGCTACCTTTTACGCGGCAACCTGCAGCCTTCGCATGTCCACCGCCACCTAGCGATGCACACAACTCTGCAAGATCACAATCTCCATTCGAACGCATGCTAATATTTATTCTGCCAAGATTGCCCTTATCTTCATAAAAGAGCACTGCTACATCAACACCTTCAACACAACGTGGAATCTCAATAATATCTTCCGTATCAGAGACAGTGCAACCAGCAGCATCAAAATCAGCTGTAGTTAAAGTTACAAATGCTATCTTCTCTTCATGCCTAAATTCTAAGTTCTGAATCGCAATCTTCCTAATAGCTAATTCTGCCTTCGAAAGCTGTCGATAGATCTTGCGATCAACATCCTCTGTATTTACACCATACTTCAAAAGCTCTGCCGCTGTGTGCATAGCTTGAGGTGTCGTATTAGAATAAGCAAAACGACCTGTATCAGTCACAATTGCTATCCACAATAAAGTTGCTATATCTTGGTCAATTGCATAACCACCAGCCATAAGAAGCTGATAGACAATCTCGCCTGTTGAACATGAGCCAGTATCGAGTAGATTAATATCACCAAACCCTACATTACTTATATGATGGTCAATATTAAGAAGCTTTACCCTACCCTTAAGTTCACTCAGCTCTTTCGGAATACGCTCAATTGAACCTGCATCTAAAGCAATAATAAGATCAGCCTCTATAGCAAGGGCTTCATCAACACTGATAATGTCTCCGCTTTTCACAAAGCTTTGATACCGATTTGGTACCGGCTCAAGCCCCGTAGCCACAGCCTGTTTACCAACCTTTTCTAAGGCGTACTTCAAGGCCAAAGATGACCCCAACGCATCACCATCAGGCTTCGGATGCGCAGTGATAACGATTCTCTTTGCCGCACTAATAGCAGTTATACACTCTGATATAGACTGAAAATTTCCTGATTCTTGATCCATTAAATATAATCCCCTGTGGTATCGCTCTTATGCCATGCTACACCTCATAGCAAATGTTAGTATCAACTCGTTTTGCAAC
>DAOVUR010000220.1 GCA_030632465.1 bacterium
GGTTGAATGTGTTGATGGACTTTGGTCTGTTGCTCATAATGGTAATCTAGTCAATGCTGAACGGCTGCGGAAGATGTATCAGGATTCCGGTTCTCTTTTTCAGACTAGTACTGATAGTGAAGTTCTTGTTCATCTGCTTGCTGACCCTATGTTTCGCACTCGTCCTAAGCGAGTTGCAAGAGCTTTGGCTGAGTTGAAGGGATCATTTGCGTTTTTGGTGATGAATAAAGGTCGTGTCATGGCGGCACGTGATCCCAATGGTTTTAAACCGTTATCAATTGGAAAGCTTGGTGATGGTTGGGTTTTTGCCAGTGAAACATGTGCATTGACTCAGGTTGGTGCTGAGTATGTTCGTGATGTTGAGCCTGGTGAGCTGGTTTTTGTTGATAAGGATGGACTTCGTTCGCATCGGTTTGCTGAGTCTAAGTCGGACCATATTTCACAATGTGTTTTCGAGATGGTTTATTTTGCACGCCCTGACAGTAATGTGTTTGGCAAGAATGTGCATATGGTTAGGCTTCAGTATGGTGAGCAGCTGGCTAAGGAGTATCCGGTTGATGCTGATATTGTGATTTCTGTACCTGACAGCGGTAATTCTGCTGCTTTAGGCTATTCACGTGAGAGTGGGATACCGTTAGATTTTGGTTTTATGCGTAATCATTATATTGGACGTACCTTTATTATGCCTGATCAGGCTAGTCGTGCTTCTAATGTTGATATGAAGTTGGCGGTTATGGCTGAGGTGGTAAAAGGTAAACGCGTTATTATGGTGGATGATTCGATTATCCGCGGTACAACCTCCAGTAGGCGTGTGCAGGCCTTGAAAGATGCAGGTGCGACAGAGGTGCATGTGCGTATTACCTGTCCGCCAACAGCGCATCCATGTTTTTATGGTATTGATTTCCCGACACATGATGAGCTTGTGGCTAGTGGTCGTACTGTTGATGATATTTGTGAGTTTCTTGGTGCTGATAGTCTAGGTTATCTTAGTGTTGATGGATTGTTAAAGCCTTACGATATACCAGAGAATTTTTGTGCGGCATGTTTTACGGGAGAGTATCCTGTTGATATTTCGCATATGCGTGGTAAGTCGGCATTGGAAAAAGGTAGTGGTAAGGCAGAAAAGAAGAAGTCTGCGCCAGCTACAAGAAAAGTGAAGAAGAATAAAGTGTCTGTAAAGAAAGTGGCGACCGTGATGCCTGTTGTTGATAGTGCTGATGGTGCTAAGGAACTTTTTTAAATAAAAAATGATTTTTTAAAGAGGAAAATATAATGTCTAAACATATTTTTGTAACTGGCGGGGTTGTTTCTTCTTTGGGTAAGGGATTGACTGCTGCTTCTATAGCTTTGTTGATGAAGCAGCGTGGTTATAGCGTTAAGATGCAGAAGCTTGATCCTTATCTGAATGTTGATCCTGGAACAATGTCACCTTTTCAGCATGGCGAGGTGTATGTTACGGTTGATGGAGCTGAGACTGATCTTGATTTAGGGCATTATGAACGTTTTTCTGGGGTTGATTGTACGCAGGAGAGTAATTTCACTAGTGGTCGTATTTATAGCAATGTGATTTCCCGTGAACGTCAAGGTGGCTATCTTGGTAAGACTGTGCAGGTTATTCCGCATATAACAAATGAGATTAAGGATGCTATTCGCGCTATGGCATCTGATGATGTGGATTTTGTTATTACTGAAATCGGCGGAACTGTTGGTGATATCGAGTCATTACCATTTCTGGAGGCTATTCGCCAGTTTCGTCAGGAGGTAGGAGCTGAGAACTGTATCTTTATGCATATTACACTTGTTCCGTACATTAAGGCTGCTGGTGAATTGAAAACTAAGCCGTCACAGCAGTCGGTAGGTATTTTACGTACTATTGGTATTATCCCTGATATGTTGGTTTGTCGTTGTGAGGTATCGTTGGAGGAGGAGCACAAAGAAAAACTTGCTCTATTTTGTAATGTGCCACGGCATCTTGTGATTGAAGAGAAAGATGTCGAGAACTCTATCTATGAAGTACCGTTAGATCTGGTTAAGCAGGATCTTGATGTGTATGTTTTGGAACGTCTTGGTATGCATGTTAATAGACTCGATCTTACCAAGTGGCGCAAGATGGTAAAGACGCTGATTGAACATCCTGCAGGTGAAGTTGAGATTGCTGTTGTCGGTAAGTATATAAGTTTAGTTGATTCTTATAAGAGCGTCTATGAATCTTTAACTCATGCTGGTATCGCGAGTCAAGTCAAGGTTAAGGTTCGCATGGTAGAGGCTGAAGATATTGAGAAGCTTGGTGCTGCTAAATTACTAAAAGGCGTCCATGGGATTTTAGTTCCTGGCGGTTTTGGTGATCGAGGTATTGAGGGGATGATCAAAGCTGCGGCATATGCTCGTAAGAATAATATCCCGTATTTTGGTATCTGCTTAGGGATGCAGTGCGCTGTTACGGAGTTTGCAAGGAATGTAGCTAAGCTCAAGGGTGCAAATAGTAGTGAGTTTAATGAGGATAGTGCACATTGCGTGATTGATCTTATGGAAGAGCAGAAGAGTGTCACTGAAAAAGGTGGCACTATGCGTCTCGGTGCGTATGACTGTGCTGTAAAGAGTGGCACTAAAGCTTTCAAAGCTTATAAGCGTAAAAAGATTTCTGAACGTCACCGTCATCGTTATGAATTTAATAATGAGTATCGTGAACAGCTCGAAGATTTAGGGTTGATTATTTCTGGAGTGAATAGTGAGCTTGATCTTGTTGAGATTGTTGAGCTTAAGGATCATCCGTGGTATGTTGCTGGGCAGTTTCATCCAGAGTTTCAGTCAACACCACTAAAACCACATCCGCTATTTAGGGATTTTGTTAAGGCGTCATTAGTACGTAGAAAATAATATAGTGAATAATGAATAGTGAAACGACACTGCAAGAAATTATAATTTGAGAAATTAAAATAAGAGAAATAAGGTTATGCCAAAACGTACAGATATAAAAAAGATAATGCTGATCGGCTCTGGGCCGATTGTAATTGGACAAGGATGTGAATTTGACTATTCCGGAGTGCAAGCATGTAAGGCTTTAAAAGAAGAAGGTTATGAGGTTGTCTTGGTTAATAGTAATCCGGCAACGATTATGACTGATCCTGAATTTGCTGACCATACATATATTGAACCGTTGACGTGTGAGATTATTGAATCGATCATTCGTAAAGAGAAGCCTGATGTGCTGTTACCAACACTTGGAGGACAGACTGCACTTAATTTAGCAATTGATCTTTCTGCTGCAGGTATTCTTGATAAGTATGGCGTAGAGATGATTGGTGCTAAGGCGGAGGTTATCCGTAAGGCTGAAGATCGAGAACTATTTAAGAAGGCAATGATTAGTATTGGTCTTGATATGCCAATCAGTGCTTGTGCTCACTCTATGCCGGAAGCAATAAAAGTGCGTGCAGAGATTGGTAATTATCCGTTAGTAATTCGTCCTGGCTTTACTCTTGGTGGTACTGGTGGTGGTATTGCGTATAATGATGATGATTTTGATAAAATTGTTACGCGTGGTCTTTTTTATAGTCCAACATCAGAAGTGTTGATTGAAGAATCTATTGAAGGCTGGAAAGAGTTTGAATTGGAAGTTATGCGTGACTTCAAGGATAACTGCGTGATTGTATGCTCGATTGAAAATATAGATCCGATGGGCATTCATACAGGTGATA
>DAOVUR010000143.1 GCA_030632465.1 bacterium
ACAAATAAGTTGGAATATTTTTGACTGGAATAAAACAAAACGACAAAAACAAATTCTTGAACTTCAATCGGAAGTTATTGATGTGCAAAAAATTAATTTCAAAACAAAAATTAATGTCCAACTATGAACGCCAAACACCCAACGACCAAAGAAAAAAATATGCTAAAAGCGATAGCTTTGGCAAGGCGTGCTGAAGGAATGACTCGCCCAAATCCTCCTGTTGGTGCGGTGATCGTGGCTAATGGCAAAATCATCGGTAAAGGGTATCATCATAAAGCTGGTGGTCCACATGCGGAAGTGCTGGCTATAAAATCTGCAGGTCTGGATAAATGTAAAAACGCAACGATCTATGTGACGCTTGAACCATGCAGTACGCACGGCCGCACACCGCCATGTACAGATGCAATTATCAAGGCTGGCATCAAGCGAGTTGTTATTGGTATATGTGATCCTAATCCACAACATGCAGGACGCGGGGTAAAAATTTTGCGTCGAGCAGGAATAGAAGTGAGTATCAATGTTGCATTAGAAGAAGCCACGGAACTACTTGCACCATTTGCTAAATGGATAACCACGAAGCGCCCCTTGTTGAGTCTTAAGCTAGGTATGACTTTAGATGGCAGGATAGCTGATGAGAATTATAAGTCACAATGGATTACCGGCAAAGAATCACGACAGCAGGTGCAGCAGTTACGGAAACGAGCGGACGCAGTTATGGTTGGTAGTGGAACTACGTGCGCAGATGATCCATCGCTTCTATGTACATTACGAAAAAATCCGTCAGCATTACGGGTGATTGTTGATTCAACAGGAAAGACCCCCGTCACTGCCAAGGTATTAACAGATGGCTTCGCCGATAAAACAGTTATTGCCACGACCAAGAACTGTTCATTAAAGAAGATAGAGAGATACCGTAAGCTTGGTGCTGAAGTATGGGTTATGCCAGCTGCAAAAGGGAAAATCTCAATCAAAAGTCTTCTTACACGGCTTGGAAAAAATGGTGTGATGAATGTTTTATGTGAGGGTGGGGGTGTTCTTGCTGAAGCATTAGTGAAAGCTGATGTGGTAGATGAATATCTTATCTTTATGGCACCAAAATTACTGGGCGGAAAAGCAGTTCCCGCATTCGGTGGAGTAGGCTGGCACCTCGGAAAAGAGCCAGAATTACAATTTACAGATATCAAGCAACTTGGCGCTGACATCTTTATACGCGCTGTTAAAGGAAAATGATTATGTTTACGGGATTAGTTGAAAAAGTTGGAGAGTTTATTGCTGTTCGTCAGCGAGGTAATGGCGCAGAGCTTACAATCAAGCATGATATATGGGCAGAGCCGCTAGTTCTGGGTGAAAGTGTCGCAGTTCAGGGTGTATGTCTCACAGTTGTTAGTTTCGATAGTACTACCTTTACTTGTGATGTTCTCAATGAAACTCTCAATAAAACTAACTTAGGCTCAAAAAAGCCTGGTAACTATTTGAACTTGGAGCGTGCTATGCAGGTGGGTGCTCGGTTTGGCGGGCATATTGTCTCTGGGCATGTAGATGGTCTTGGCACAATTGCCGATATTAGATCAAGTGGCAATGATAAGGTGATCCGTATAGAATGTGGCGTCGATTTAGGTGATGAGATTATTACTAAAGGCTCCATAACCATAGATGGGATAAGCCTGACTGTTACCGACGAGGGTGATGACTGGTTCGAGGTTGCCATCATACCGCATACCTGGAAGCATACCAGCTTGTGTCAGCGCAAGAAGGGTGAATACGTAAACTTAGAAACTGATATGTTAGGCAAGTATGTTAAACGATATATCGGTGCTTACAACAAACAAACACCCATCACAATGGAGTCCTTAGTTGATGCAGGGTTTTAACGGATGTCCTGTAGAGGTTTGCAACGCTACGCAATAGATAATAGTGACAACTGATTATCTCACATAATCTCAAAGAGGAATACGGAAGAGTAGTTGATACATGGGCTTGTCTTGGTCGTAGATTGTTTCATCCTCTAGCTGTTTGATAAATATATCGTGCTGGTGTTGATTATATTTCTTTGCGCCATTTGCTGCGTTATAGATGTTTCCTGTATACCAGACAGCCTCTAAGGATGCTGCAAATATTCCGGCAACAGTTTCATCATTTTCGAATGCATAGTATGTTGCAGATAGAAAAACCGTATTTAATAAGAATGCCCATGCTGCATCGTGGGGGCGCTTAACATAGAGCTGCCCGCTACCAGGTATGATTGCGGATAGTGTTCCTGCCAACCATTTTTTCTTCTGGTTAAGGTTTTCATATTCATTACAGGCATCTAGTAGATCCGGGGTTATCCATCTGTCACTTTGGTGTGCGGTGAAGTATGAACGAGCTTGTTGTGGGTTACCGTTGTTCAATTGGCATAGTCCTAGAAAAATATTAATCTCTGGTCTGTTCTCATCAGTCTGTTTTGCTGGCGTCATGATTGTTATTGCGTTGTTGTACTGTTCAGCTTCATATAGTCCGCCGGCCAGTCGTAAACGTGCTATTTCGCTGTAACTGTTGTCTTGTTGACTTATGATGGTATCTAGGGCATGGAAGGCAGTGTCGTACTCTTTGCCTTCAAGGTATGCAAGTGCGATTTTCAGGTCTATAAAGGCTGATTGTTCTGAATTTGGCGAAATGAACTTATAGCGCTGATATTCAGTAATTGCGCGGTAGTAGTCGCCAGTATCAAAGAGGTGATTAGCAAAGTCTAATGTTTGGTCGGTCTTAGATGTTGGTTCTGCTATAACGCTCGACGTGAAAGTGGTGAGTAGTGTAACTATATAAATCGATATTTTGATATCAAACTTGAATATAGGGTTTTTAATATTCACTTTGTTTCCTTTAACTGAAGACTGAATGATGAAGCTATAGGATTACTATTTTCTGTCCACATCACATTTCTACTTACTGGATCTAGGCAACAGTAACCGCGACCTTTAATCCAAATCTTTTCTACTAATGCTGCTTCATCAATTTCGTGTAGTAGTCTATCGGCAGTTAGGATGACACCTCGAATAAGGCCATATTGCGATACGGCTTCAATGCTATAGTGTGAACAGGACGGTTGCATAGGGCAGTGTGATTTAATAAATTTACCGAAACCAGTTTGATATAAGCGAAGAAAGGTATACCCATATTGGTTAGAAAGGGAGAGTGGTGCTTCTTTATGGCTATGTTGTGTATAATCCATGAAGAGTAAGCTCGTTCGTGAGAATTGAGGCTTACTCTTTTGTAATCTGTTTGGATCGCGCATTTTGTTTGCGCTTGCGGGTGTGACGGAACTTATGATGCTTATTAATATGAATAGAAGATAACGTTGCATATAGATTCCGATTATTCGAAAATTGCTTGTGCAGCAGCGGCACCTGCAGCACTGCCGACACCGCCAGTTACTGCACTAAATGTTCCGCCAACTACTGACGTTGCCAATCTGCTAAAGCGTGCGGTCCAAGTGTGCTTACGCTGTTCCATAACTTCGCTTTCGGCAGCAGCCAGCTTCTGGGCCTGAGCTTTGACAGCGGCCGCTTCTTTGGTTGCTTTGGCTGATTTACGTTGAGCGTACTCTTCTTCGGCTGATTTACGTTCGTCTGCAATCTGTTTCATATATTTTTGTGATTCAGCCAGCACTTGTGCTCTGCGCTTGCTTTGTAGTTTATCATATATATCCATTGCGCTTCCTTCATCTTCATCAAGCTCAACAAACGCAGGTAGATCTGGCTCTGCATTTGCTAGCGATGGTTCTGGTGGAGTAGGTGGCGGTGCATTTTTATCACGCTCTAGCCAGTCTTGTAGCGATAGAGTGGAGCGAGTGCTACTTGGTAGATCATTCCATGTCTGTATCTCTGAGAGTAGAGTGCCGGCACTGTTAATGTCATTTTTAAGCCATTGGTTAATTGCGATATTGCGTAGTTGTATGAAACTTTTTGGGGCTGGAGAGTTGCTTAGTCTAGCGGTTAATGTCTTAAGATAATCCAAGTCATTATCTTTTTCAGCGGCGGTGTAGTTTTTGACAAAGAATGAGAAGGTTTCTTTTGCATCATCATTAAATTGTTTTTGTAGGCTGGCTCGTATCTGTTGTTGTTGCTGTTTGCTCCAGCTATTAAGAGTATCAGTGATTTCTGTTTTGGCTGTATCAGTAGCGGTTATGGCCTCTGCTGATTTTTTTACTTCCTTAACTATGTTGTATTTAAAGTATGCTGATATCAGAACTTCTGCATTATTGGGTGGGGCACTTGTGGCAATAGATAATGAAGGCAGAATGATAAGTGACAGAAGTGTACAAAATTTGATCTGTATGTTTCTCATAAAATATCCCTTTAATTCCATTAGTGTTTGGCTAAGACAGCCAACGCTACAGTTTTTACGGAGCAACACGCATAACGATCTTACCTGAATCAATTGATAATGCCTGAATTTTAAGTTGCTTTGGTGGCGTCAGTACAATTGCTTCTGTCAGCTCTTCTGCGGCAATTTTAGAATCTACGTCAAATACAACAGCACCAGCAGTATAGTTACGTTGCACCACATTATCTAATGAAGCTTTGGCTTTTAAATCTTCTCGTATAGATTTCACTTTCCATAACTTGTCAACGCCACCAAATGTTAGTTGTATATGGTATGGATATGGCCGAGCTGTTGTTGATGTGGGGCCGCCACGTTGCCAGGCGTTAAGTGTTTGCGGGATAAGTTTAGTGAAGCAGGCTTCAGCGGCCGCTCTTAGCGCTTTACTCCCGCCACGAACATCTTCAACATCTAAACCTGTGCCGGACTCGGATGCTGTTGCCAGTATATTGCCGTTGTCAGTTCTGATGGCTCGTAATGTTGTGACTGCTTGGTAGGTCCTGATATTGGAATCGCTGATTCTTCTTGCGCTAGGTTTACATACGGCGCTACCTGTTATAACTACGTCGGCACCGAACTGGCTACCAAGAGCTGCGGCGCCACGTTTATCTCCGACCGTCTTGAGCATACGCTTTCTCTGTTCTATGTTAGCACGTAGCATATCTTGGTCGACAGTCTTGCAGTTGTTGTTGATCAGGAGCTGCGTCCCCATAGCCTCCACTTCTGCGGTAGGGATAGATCCCATATTTTTCTCATCAATAAGAAGCATGACAATCGGGGTGGGACCAGATGTTTTTGTTGTTGTAGCTACTGTGCGTGATTGAGAGCTAGGTGCAATCGTGTTGTATGTGTAGTTGCTATCTGTTGTTACGCACCCGGAAATAAGAAGTAGCGGAATGGCGAGCAGACATAATATTTTTTGTAATGATTTTAG
>DAOVUR010000115.1 GCA_030632465.1 bacterium
ATTTACTGTAGGGCTGGAACGGTTGAGCTTGCGAAACCTTCCCGCCGGACCTGGCTGGAAGGCATCGTACCTCAGCCGTTCCAGCCCTACAATTCATGACGCAGCAAGCTGCGGGGTATTAAACCCTCAGCTTCCCAATAAAGAGTGCCCGGCCCTTCGGCTCCGCTCAGGGACCTCACCCATCGAGGTCATTGAGCGGAGCCGAAATGCCCTCCATGCGAGACGAAGTCTGAAGCTGAAATGCCACGCTAGCACCAACACCACTACTGCGGCAGGTGATTCTTACGCCTATTCACAATCACTACCTGCGCAATGATAATTGTGCCATAGACAAGGACACCCACACCAAGAAAGATAAAGACATGCGGCAAAATAACACCACGAAGCATATGTAAAACGGTCAAGTCATCACCTACGTCTGGCTGTTTAAAAAAAGCGATCATTGCCAAAGCACCACCAACAATAGAAACAAAACCACCGGCAATAAAAAGCCCACCTATCTGAAAAACTGATTTAGATTTAGGATCCATCTTAAATCTATGCCTCCCCTTCCTTAACCACCTTATCACCATCAACCGTGACAGGAAGTGTGATAGTAAATTCTGTCCAACTACCTTCCTTAGAGTCTACACTTATCGTCCCAGCATGTTCCTCAACAATCTTCTGTACAACAGCTAGGCCAAGCCCAGTGCCTGCTGAGCCTTTAGCAGAATAGAATGCATCAAACACAGAGTCGATTTTATCAGCTGCTATACCACTACCACTATCATAAAACCCAATAGCAATATCACTGCCACTATTTGTCAAGTTGCAGGTGATACGCAAAACACGCTCATCACCATCAGCACAATCATTCAAAGCATCTTTTGAGTTCGTCAGCATATTCAGAAAAGCACGGTGTAGCGACATCTCCTCCGCAAAAACTGCCGGCAAATCATCAGCACAGACCAATTCATACCTAATACCATCAGCCTCCAGCTGACCAGCAAAAGGATCAACCACACTATTTATAACATCTCTAATATCAACATCTGTGTGGATCGGTTTTCTATCCTTAGAGTAACTAAGCATATTCAACATCAATTCAGAAATCCTGACTTCCTGTGCCGATAACGACTTAACAAACATTTCAACATAATCAAACTGCTTCTTCCTTAACGCCATCTCAACAGATTCAATGCTTAGCTTAAAACCAGTCACAATATTCTTGATATAATGCGCAAGCCCAGCAATCACCTCACCAATAGCCGCTAACCGAGCCTTTTCCCGTAGCGCCAGCTCATACTCATGCTTTTCCATAAATAGCCCAATAATATTCCCTGCACTTGCAGCCATATGTAGATCCATCTTTCCGAAGACTGGTCGATTCTGACGTCTATCAACAGATAGTACGCCACAGAACTTTCCTCCAACTTTAAGTGGTGCACATAAGGCAGATGAAATATTCTGAAGCATAATACTTTGACTAGCAGAAAAACGCTCATCACTTATAGGGTCGATATAAATAATAGCACTGCCATCTTTAACAGCTTGATTGATCAAAGTATTACTAACCTTAATAGAATCATCGGTAGCCGTCTTGGCTGATGTTGCAATGATACCCCATTCATTATTCTCATCCTTCTGTAAAATACATGCCGAATCAGCATTAAGAACTAAATGCAGGCGATCTAAGATCGCATTAAGAACAGTCTCACCTTCTTTCTCACCAGCAGCGATCTGACTAATACGACAAACCTCACGTAACACATCATTCTCATGCGCCAGTTCCTGCACGGAATCGATCAACGCTCTGCCGGACAAAATATCAGCCTCATCATTATGAACAGACATAACAACCGAGCCATCACGCTCATTCATTTCCAACACAGACTCACTCTGCACTGCCGCCTCAGATAATTCGGATATATGCATCTCAGTCCGCCCAATACGTACTGTATCACCATCGCACAGCGGTATTTCAGCAACCTTACTGCCATTAACACTAGTACCATTTGTACTATCGAGATCAGCAAGAACCGTTTTTTCTCCACGCGAAAATATCTTCGCATGCTTCCGCGAACTCTCATCATCTACAATCTGTATGTCACAAGATATATCACGACCAATAATTACATCTGCTGCAGTATCAAACGTATAAGTAACAGCAGGCTTACCATTAATAACTACTTCAATTTTCATATCAATAACCACTCAATCAATAGAGATGCTTGCGAATTCAACATATTATTTAAGCGCATCTTATCATGCACGTAACATATAACAAGAATTAATCAGGGTGAACACTGAAAATAATCATCTACCGCTGGTCTTTCGTTTATCACTAGAAGCTCTCATACAAAATTCTAATTAACATCAGCTAGCCCGCGCCGATACTTCGCTGGTGTCACACCCATTGTTTCACGAAACTGCTTAATAAAATAGCTCTGATCATTAAACCCCAGCTCATATGCCATATCAGAATAATCAATACTACTATCGGCAAGTAACTCACAAGCTTTCTGGAGACGCATGGTGCGAATATGCTGATTAACAGTTTTTCCCGTATGTTGCTTTACAAGATGACATATATGCGAACGACTTATCCCCATCTCGGCAACCAGATCATCCAGAGCTATATGTGTCATAAAGTTTTTCGATAGATAATCCAATACACCCTGAACCTGCGTACTGCTGCGATTATAACCATGCAACATAATACTGTTCATAAAATCATCCAATGTATCACGCACAACAATACAAAGTTCTTCAAAACCATCAGCATGAATAAGTTTATCGATCCAACCAAGATGCCGCTCTATCAGATGATCCTGCAACGGATTGTCTTCGACTGCCGACCTTGTCAAATAACCTATCATCTCAATAGCACGCGCACGCACAATCGCTGGCCGGGGTGAATATAGAAAAATCGATGCCAACATTCTATTCAGCACACGCCGGGCACCGCTACGATCCCCTACTCTCATTAATGAAAGCAATATCCGCTCATCATTAAGTGTATACTGCAGTCGCCCAACATCAACCTTCATATCCTGTATATCTTCAGCAATCTCCCGTTGCTGTTGAGCATTTTCCCGGTTAACATTGAGCAACCTAGGTTTATAACCACTAACCGCATATACAAGATCATAGAGATAACTAATATCTGCCGACCATAAAGACTGCTCACGTATCGTCAGCTTCATAACAAACCTACGTGCCTTATCCCGCTTGTAGCCAGCACCCGCCAGATAATTTATTGCAACCTCTCGATCCTCTATATCAGATAGCAACTCGCCACCAATAATGCCGCCAAGAACAGTATCGCCATCCACAACAGGAACCACCCAACTGATAACTCCCGGCGCAAGATAAAATACATTTGCCTCTCCCCACTGCACGCCCTGCTTCAAGGCCGCTTGCCGCGCCTTAACAACTACAGGTAGATGCGATATACTTCCCTCTCTTGCATCAGAGACGCATACACCAGAAGAATTAATCAATTGAACAGTAAGCCCAAAGCAAGCTTTATAGTCTTTTTTAATTGCAGCAAAGGATGCTGAAGACAATATTTTCATATAAAAACCTCTAATATCCATAAAAGATGCCGAAATATATAACATGTAAATCATAAGAGTACAATATCTTTATACAAAGAAGACAAACAACATATACCCAAAAAGAACTCTTTTGTACCTTAAGAGCCATGGAAACAAGAACTGTATAACGCACAATAAACAAGGAATAAAACAATGACAGGTAAAGAGATACTACTCAAAGCAATGCGCGGTGAAGAAACTGAACGTCCAGCTTGGCTACCATTTGTTGGCTGTCACGGCGGTAAACTCATAGATAAAACAGCTACCGAATACCTACAATCTGCAGACCTCCTCGTAGAAGGCCTACTTCGCGCAAATGAACTCTATCAGCCAGATGGACTACCTGTAGTCTTTGATCTACAAGTGGAAGCAGAAATCTTAGGTTGCGAATTACAGTGGGCTGATGAAGTACCACCATCCGTCATCACCCATCCACTCAACAGCTGCTCCTTAAGCGATCTGCCTCAGTTCGACCCAACCAAAGGACGATTCCCGCTAATTCTAGATGCCACAGATAGACTAATGAAAGAGATTGGTGACGATGTCGCTCTATACGGACTTATTTGCGGACCATTCACCCTAGCTCTACATTTAATGGGCAACAATATCTTCCTAGAGATGTACGATGAGCCAGAAAAGATTATCGCGCTAATGGATTATGCCGCCGACGTCTGCATAGCCTCTGCCTCACTATACATCGAACACGGCACATCCATTATCGGTGTAGTCGACCCCATGACAAGCCAGATATCCCCAGATCATTTCCATGAATTTGTAACACCAGCGGTAAATAAAGTTTTTGATGCCATCAGAGAAAAGGGTGCAATGTCATCTCTCTTTGTTTGTGGTGATGCAACAAGAAACCTAGAGGCAATGTGCGAAACACACACCGACAACGTCTCTGTTGACGAACAGATACCTATGGATCTACTAGGCGAACTATGTCGCAAAAATAACAAATCATTCGGTGGCAACATGCGCCTAACTTCAGTTCTACTACTAGGCGACGAATTAGATTCCAAGCATGAAGCTATCGACATCATGGAAAAATCAGGAACCAAAGGTTTCATTTTAGCCCCCGGCTGCGACCTCCCATACAACACCCCAGAAGAAAACCTGAAAGCGGTGGGTGATATTGTGCATGACGACTATCAACGCGAGATAGCCAAAAACACCACCAGCACAAAAGAAGCTGATACCTTCGATGATGTTGAGCCACCTAACTACCGCAACTACAAAGAAGTTATTGTAGACGTCATAACACTCGATTCAACCTCATGTGCCCCTTGCCAATATATGATGGATGCAGTCAAAGTTGCCGCAAAATCAGCCTTTGTAAAAGTATTCATTAACGAACATAAAATCAAAGCTCGCCACGGACTTGGCATGATGAGCAAGCTTGGTGTTAAAAACCTACCAACCATCTGCATTGATGGTGAAGTAGCATTTTCCTCAATCATCCCAGACCAGAAAACTCTGGTTAAAGCTATTGAAAAACGCGCAATTCTACAACAATTCTAACCATAGAAGACAGCTCAGGATTAAAAGTTCTTTTAGCACACCAAGTCTGAACCATGCAAACCCTAAACCTTTGAATACACAACCCAGTAAAACAGCTTTCCAAAGCTGTTCTAATCAGCGTCGGAGCGCTGATCTACAGTAGTACCAGTTACAACCAAAACCCTGAACCTTTGAACCTTGAACGCGGAACTTATTTATATGAAAACACCAATATGCCTCATCACCGGCTTTCTTGGAGCCGGCAAGACCACACTAATAAAAGAGATCACTAACAGGTATAAAGAAAACAAACTGATATATCTGATTAATGATTTTTCACCACAAGATATAGATGGCGCATTAGTATCAGAAGATAACCCTAACGTTGTCTCCATTCCAGGAGGCAGCATCTTCTGCACATGCCTTGTTACAGAATTTATCGGGACACTCACAAAGATACCTGAAATATTCCCAACTGCCGAAGGTGTAATTATCGAAGCCAGCGGTATGGCTAATCCTAAAGTAATAGAAACGATGCTTAAAGAAACTAAGCTAGATAAACTTTATGACCTTGCCAATATCATCACTATTATTGATCCTGCAAGTTTTCATAAACTACGCCATACACTGCCAAACATCATAGACCAAATCGAATCTTCTGATCTCATTATCATCAACAAATCAGATCTACACAGCCCTGAAGAGCTAGCAGAAACAGAAAAAGCTATGCGCGAAATAAATGAAGGGGCAGAACTTATAAACTGTAGCTTTGGACAAACAGAATTTGAACTCTTTGCCAGCCAAGATAAATCAAGAGGCCTGCAAGGCGAATACGCACCATGTAAAGACCCACACTACGAAACCCACACCCTTCACTTCGCAAAAGATGTCAATATCGAAAAACTAACTGATCAGCTACTCGACCTAAAGCCGGATCTATACCGCGCAAAAGGATTCATTCCGTCTAACGGAAAAAGCTACTATTTCGACTACTCCGCATCTGGCATAACCTGCACAGAAGCCACTCAGTCAACAGGTTCACACGCATTAGTGATAATTCATAAAGGTACAGCATCCGCTAAAGTGCTACAGCTCATTAACGATCAGTAGCCTGTCACGCCGTAGTCCCTGAGTTTACGAAGGGCGTAGGCGGAAGCAGCAACCCTTTTCCCGTAGGG
>DAOVUR010000165.1 GCA_030632465.1 bacterium
AATAAAATAAAGAAAAATGACAATTGAAACCAAGCACTGGAAGATGACTTTTCGTCAAACTTTTCCCTTGTTACTTTAACGTATCTCCTTCACTATACGCCCTCAACAATTTACGGAAGCAAAGAAAAAATATGGCTTTACTAAGCATGCATGGAATAAGTTTGAGTTTTGGCGGCGATCATCTATTAAACGATATAGATCTCAATATCGAAATTGGCGATCGAGCCTGCCTAATTGGACGTAACGGAACCGGCAAATCTTCACTGCTCAAACTGATTAATGGCCACTACTCGCCCGACGAAGGAGATATCCGATCAGCCAAAGATTTCAAAACAGCCTACCTCCCACAAGATATACCAGAAAATCTAACAGGCAACATAATTGATGTCGTGCGGTCAGGACTCACACAAACATCATCCAGTCAACACCATTCAGAAGTTGAAACAGAGCAAATTATAGGTAAAATAATCTCACACCTGTCGCTTGATCCATACGCCGAATTCGAAACACTATCTGGCGGACAAAAAAGGCGTGCCCTACTCGCCCGTGCATTAGCATGCGAACCAGACCTACTCCTACTAGATGAACCTACCAACCATCTTGATATAGAATCTATATGTTGGATGGAAGAATATCTACTACGCCACTGCAAGACCTTCCTCTTTGTCACGCATGATCGTTCATTCTTACGCCGAATCTCAAACAGAATCATTGATCTTGATCGCGGTAGCCTTGCTCAGTGGAACTGCAACTACGATGACTTTATGCGCCGGAAATCGGACCTACTACATGATGAAGAAGTTCGCAACAAAGTATTCGACAAGAAGATGGCAAAAGAAGAAGTTTGGATTCGACAAGGAATCAAAGCGCGACGCACGAGAGATGAGGGACGAGTACGCGCGCTTATGACAATGCGCGATGAGCGCAGAAAGCGACGAACCAAAACTGGTAATGCGAACTTAAACCTAATAGATGCAGAACTATCAGGCAGAAAGGCTATTCATGCAAAACATATAACCTTTGCCTACGAAAACGAGACTCCTATAATCAAGGACTTCTCAGCCCAAATCATGCGTGGCGATAAAATCGGTATTATTGGCACGAACGGCTCCGGGAAAACCACACTGCTAAACTTACTTATTGGTAAACTAGCACCACTGCAAGGTGAAGTAATACATGGCACCAAACTGGAGATAGCCTACTACGACCAACACCGCGCAACACTAGATAACAACGCAACCGTAGCACAAAATATCGGCGATGGACTAGACACACTAACCATTAATGGCCAGCCGCGACACGTCATCAGCTATCTACAAGACTTTCTCTTCACTACAGACCGCGCCAATTCTCCAGTAAAAGTTCTCTCTGGTGGAGAACGTAACAGACTAATGTTAGCGATTCTATTTTCAAAAGCGTCAAATTTACTGATCATGGATGAACCTACTAATGACCTAGATACAGAAACATTAGAACTACTAGAAGAGCAGCTAATGAACTACAAGGGTACTGTCCTGCTAGTAAGCCATGACCGCGCATTTCTTGATAATGTTGTAACAAGTCTACTACTTTTGGAAGAACACGGAAAGATCACCGAACATATCGGTAGCTACAGTGACCTCATGGAATCCCGTGCCGAACAGAAAAACATCATAAAGAAGGCGGGAAAGAAAAAGTCCTCAACCACCAAAAGCACATTTGGATTCAACCAGAAGCGCGAACTCAAAGCACTACCAAAACAGATAGAGAAATTAGAGCAAGAACAAACTGACCTGCATAACAAAATGGCTGATCCAAACTATTTTTTGACCAGCCCTGAAGATATCACCGCTAACACTAAACGTGAAGCAGAAATAACGACAGAGCTGGAAACAGCGTACGATCGCTGGACAGAGCTCGAAGAGCTAAAGGCGTAATCTTGAGACTAAGATCGCCTTACAACTGAAGGGCAGCAATCTGAGCCTTCTGTATTGTCGCAATTCCTATTTCCGCAGAATCTACTAAAGCTGTGAGCTGGCTACGAGAAAAGACCCCCTGTTCACCAGTTCCCTGCACTTCAACCAATGCATCATCGCGCATAACAACATTCATATCAACATCAGCAATAGAATCATTTGCATAATCAAGATCACAAACAACTTCACCCTTTACTATCCCAACGCTCACTGCTGCAATCTGCCCCAAAAGATAATATTCAGGTCCACCAGGCTGATTCTGATCGGCGGCAACAGTACGTAATGCATCGTATAAAGCCACCCAACCACCAGTTATCGCAGCGGTACGCGTACCACCATCTGCCTGCAGCACATCACAATCAATCGTAATCGAAACCTCGCCAAGCTTTTCCAAATCAACAGCTGCACGCAAGCTACGACCAATCAAACGCTGAATCTCAGTGCTACGTCCATCTTTTTTAAGACCATCACGCCGCTTACGTCCACCGCCAGTACTGCCAGGCAGCATAGAATATTCAGCAGTAATCCAGCCTTTACCTGAATTCCTAAGAAATGGCGGTAAATCTTTAGATACACTAGCAGTACAGATAACTTTTGTATCGCCGAAAGACACCAAACAAGAACCTGCCGGATGCTTTACGTAATTACGCTCAAATGAAACTTCTCTCATAATCTATTTTCCTATTTTAAATATGTTTATATGATTTGTGAATTAGCAACAGAAGAGAGTAGACAGAATTCACTACTCATAATCAAGCACTATTCGAGGCTGTTTTTTTTGAGTGGAGCAAAGTCAGCTCGAAAAAAAATATAAACTTCACATATCACGCTTGACTTCATAATACATTACTGCATAATGCGTGCTTCTTTTGAATAAATTGGCCAGCTTAGCTCAGTTGGCAGAGCAATTGATTTGTAATCAATAGGTCGGGGGTTCGACTCCCTTAGCTGGCTCCACTTATTCAAAAGGAGTTTACCTCTGATAACGGTACCACGTATGTCATCCCCACAGTAAAACAGCTTTCCATAGCTGTTCAGCAATCAGCGTCGGAGCGCTGATCTACCGCAAGTAACTACCTATTTCCTAGCGGCAGTACACATACACAGAAATACGAACGACCAATTTGCACACGCAACTTACACAGAAGTATCATGTGTCAGAAGCTCAGCAAGCTCTTCAATAAATAAATCCATATACTCTGGTGAAATCGATGATGCATGCGGCATCAACAATAGGTTAGGTGCATTTCGCAGAACCGACTCTGCAGGCAACGGCTCTTCATCAAACACATCAAGACAAGCGCCCCCTATTCTCCCGCTACTCAATGCGGAGACAAGTGCATCATCATCAACAGCATTACCACGACCAACATTATATATCCAGACATGATTCGGCAACAGACTCAGCCGATGCTCATCAATAATATTAGTGGTCTCAGCAATACCCGGCAGACACAACACTAAGTGATCAACATCCAATAAAGAAGAATCAAGTTCATCCAGCAAGACAACCTTATCACCATCAGAAAAATAGTCAGGCACCTCAGAAAGATGCTTCTTAACACCAGTAATCCTTGCGCCCAATGCTTTTGATAGTCGCCCGACCTCTGTCCCTATAGAGCCAAAGCCTAGAATCATCACATGAGAACCATGAAAAGGACGCATAATACGCTGTAGTTTCCCTTTGGGCCATAACTCATCATTCTGCATCAACGCCATCGGGAGCAGACCACGACAAGCCGCCAACATCATTGCAACCACTGTTTCTGCCATAATATGACCATGAAAAGAGCAATAATGCACCTTCACATTATTTGGCGGTGATACTTTAAAATAATCTTTTCCAGCAGCAGGGGTTATCAGCCAACGCAACTCAGGCGCAAACTCAAACCACTCCTGCTTAAACACCCAAACAACTACCGCATACGCATTTGGTAAGGCACACTTAAATTCATCGCTATTGGAACATAGAGTAACCATCATACCCGGCAACGATAACTTTACTTTTTTAAGCAACGCCTCATTAAAGCGAAAACACTCCACTTCATCGTGTGGCAACCAAATAACCAGCTGTTTTTTACTATTCATACCGTAATATACGCCAAAACAACGATGAATTGAAAGTTGAAAGTTAAATAGTGTCAAACATTATACTCCTCACTCATTCTATTTATAAATTTTCTCATTTATTACTTCCACAGTACAACTCTAAGGTTTATCCTCTAAGAATCGTTTTATCTAAGAGAAAACAATCATGATAGAAGAGCAGATATATATATATTTAAAAGGGATTAGTGCAACAGTACGTCGTTCAGCATATGCTGTCGTAATACTAGCACTCATCTTTGCCTCATCATGCGCCCCCTCTCCTCAACACACAGAACTCACGCTGCCAACCATAATAGCCAACTATACAGCCGGCAATATAGACATCACAATACTTACAACACCGTCAAAACTACTACTCAATAAGGATCTATTCCTCGATATTCAAGTTAATACACCTATAGGAACAACAGCAACAGTTCCCAGCCTCACCCCCTACTGCTCCGGATTTAATTTCATATCAGAGTTCGATACAGCTACAACAACAATCAATGGCACAAACAGCTTTATACGCCGTGTCAGACTACAGCCAACTATCAGCACTGAATATACCCTTGAGCCATTTGTAATCAGCTACAATAACCGTAGCTATAGTCCAGCTCGTTCAGGGATAATCAATACAGATAAAATAATATTCCGCCCCGAGCTACCGACAGTATCACCAACAGACGATATAATAATCGACTTCGCCCCCATACAAACAACAACATCACACAAAGCA
>DAOVUR010000089.1 GCA_030632465.1 bacterium
AAGAAAAAAGCCCTTATCGATGGTGATATGAAGCATCTAAAGAAACTCAGTATCAGCAAAGATCATAATAGATCATGATTTTCGACGCGTTCAACATTATTTAAAATGTTTCACTTGCTCATGGCAAAACGACTCAACATACTATCTATTTGACTTTTTCACCATTAATGTAGTATTATACTCACCATTATGAAACGATTCTTCAATATAGTTGTGCTAAACCTATTCTGCCTCTCTTTCATGGCACCAGTTATGCCGGGACTTGCAGTATGTGTTAGCGAGAATGGAGATACAGCAATCGTCAATACCAGCGATGACGAATGCTGCGGCCATGAAGAACATGCCGAACCCCAAGATTATAACGTTCATGACAGAGCACAAAACAGCTGCACAGATATCCCTCTCTCTTTTGAAACTGGGTCAAAACGAATCTCTTCTAATCAGAATAAAATAATAGAATCTATATCATCTTACTCAGTTCTAGATACTCCAGCCTTTGCCGGAGTAACAAAAACAGAAAAGCTTGTGGCCGCAGATTCGCCGCCAGAAGATTTTTTACTCACTATAATTCAGACCACCATTCTATTAGTCTGATATCCTCCAGTAATCCCAAACTTATTCTAACAGGCTAATTACGCCTTAGAATCTTTGCATACTTACATGGCGCCCTTCGGCTCCGCTCAGGGACCACCTTCGGCTCCGCTCAGGGATCGCCATTTCATACTGGAGAAAATAGATGAAACACCAATTAAACTACCTTTACTTACTACTTACATTATTTATGGTCGCGGGCTGTAGTTCAGTGCCTAAAACTGTAACTATAGCAGAACCACAATCACATAATCTCATGGCACCAGCAGATAAAATAGCAACTGCTCAACTAAAAACTAAAGAGACGGCAACAAACTTATCACTGCAAGCAGCCCTAAGTTTGGCACTCATAAACAACCCTGAGCTACAAGCGTTCTCTTGGGAGGTGCGCGCTACTGAGGCACTAAAGCTTCAAGCTGGACTGATACCCAACCCGGAAATAAAGCTCGAACTGGGCGAATACGATGCCGAAGGAACAGGCTTTGATACCGCCGAAACCTCAATAACCCTCAGTCAACTTATTCTGCTTGGCGGTAAACGAAGCAAGCGTCGCACAGTAGCAGGGCTAGAACGGGACCTTTCCGAGCAAGACTACAACGCTAAACGCCTTGATGTCTTTGCCGAAACCACACAGAAATTTATCGATCTACTTGCAGCACAAAAATCTGTTACCCTCGCTAAAGAGACTCTCTCCTTAGCCACCAAGGTCCACGCCACTGCTAATGCAAGAGTAGAAGCCGGCAAAGTATCCCCGCTTGAAGAAAGCCGCACGAGCATCGACCTCTCCATGAGCAAAATGCTACTTGTCCGCTCTGAAAGAGAACTCACCGCCTTGCGCACACAGCTCGGCACAATGTGGGGTAACACACAACCAACTTTCACCGAAGTGACAGGTAGTTTAAAAACTATTATGGACGCTATACCACCTATAGCACTATTAACGGAAGATCTATCGCAAAACCCCGATGTGGCACGCTGGGAGAATGAAATAAAACTACGCGAGGCCTCCGTTGCATTAGAGCGTTCAATTGCTATTCCGGACTTATCCGCAAGCGCCGGCCTTCAACAGTTTGAAGAAACCGGCAACGATGCCTTAAAATTTGGTCTAGGTTTCGTCATCCCAATCTTCGACAGAAATCAAGGCAATATAAAGGCCGCTAAACATCAGCTATCAAAAGTAGATAATGAAAAGTTAGCCGCCATCATACAGGTGCAGAGCGACCTGACCGCAGCCTACCAAAATCTAACAGCATCCCATTTTGAAGCGACTACACTACAGCGTGATATTCTGCCAGCTGCACAGTCAGCATTTGATGCAGCAAGCAGCGGATACAAACATGGTAAGTTCGGTTATCTGGAAGTTCTTGATGCACAACGAACAATGTTCAGCGTAAGGGCACGATACATCAAGTCACTCGCCACTTACCATAAAGCTGTCGTAACGGTAGAACGACTGATTGGCAGATCTATTAGCAAACATCAATCAAACTTATAAAAGGAAAGTAGTTACCTATCTCCGAGAGGTAACACCCCAATATGCACTTCCGCTCTACAGTTCTACCTCTCGGAGATAGGTAGATACTTTATAAAGAACACAAAATAAAAAAAAGGAAATAACAATGAAGAAATTAAACAATATTAATTTTATGATTATTGGACTTGCACTATGCATGTCAACAGGGATAGTAGACCACGCCCGCGCGGAATTTTGCACGGCACCAGATGACGGACATGCTCATAACGATGAGAAGAAATCTGAGTCCGATCATGCGCAAAGCGTTCCCGTGACTCAGGAACAGGTAGCTCGGCTCGGCATCAAAATAAGTCGCGCAGTTAAAGGTTCTGTTCATAGTGAACTCCGTGTACCGGGGGAAATAAAAGTTAACTCCGACCGTGTAACACACGTCGTGCCGCGTGCAGCTGGTATCGTACGCGTGGTAACAAAAGAGCTTGGTGATCTTGTTCAGGCTGGCGAAATACTAGCGTGGATAGAAAGTGATGAGCTGGTTGAAGCTAAACTAGACTTCTACGCAAAGGAATCTGAAGTTGGATGCTGTGAGATCGCATTGCCTAGAGCAAAATCAATCTTTGAGAACGTTACTAAACTAATTGCACTATTAAAGCAAAACGAGGAGGTCTCTGAAAAAGATATTCACGAAATGGATGGTCTAGAAATGGGGACGTATCGCGGGCAGTTACTAACAGCGCATACACTATATAGAACAGCTATAACAGTATACAATCGAGAACAAGAATTGCGTACTAAAGAAATCAGCAGCGGGCAGGATCTTTTGACAGCACAAACAGATCTGAAACAAGCACGGGCAGAGCTACACGCTATCTTAGATACAGCGCGATACGAGACAATGATTGCCTATACCGAAGCAGTACAAGAACGTCAAGTAGCTGTATTTAATGCCATTGCTGCCGAAAAAAGACTACGTTTGAAAGGTGCCGATGATGAGGTTATTGTTGCTCTACGCACTCTTGTCCCCAAGGTTATAGGTTTACAACCATGTGAGTGCGACGATGCTAACTGCCAAGAATGTAAAGATAGCAAAACAGGTGAACTACCATCAGTGGCTGATGCTATTAAAAAAGATACACGATTTGCATGGTATCCGCTCCGCGCACCATCTGCCGGAACTTTAATTGAGAAACATATTGTCAAAGGTGAGTCAATTAATACTGCATCCGATATCTTCACCATTGCAGACTTATCCACTGTATGGATAGATCTAGCAATCAGCCAAGATGCTATTTCGTCGGTGCAAAAAGGCAACAAAGTGATAATCAACCTACCCGTAAAAGATAAACCTGAAACAGTTATAGAGTTTCTATCTCCTATTGTTGAACAGAGTACGCGTACAGCCTTGGCACGCGGCACATTAAACAATGCAAATGGCGACTTCCGACCAGGAACATTCATAGAAGCCATCATTCAAACGCCTGGCGATACTGATGGGATAATTATCCCAAAAGACAGTGTACAGTTGATAAATGACCATCCCTCTGTTTTTGTATGGGGCGATGCTGCCTTTGAACTACGAGAAGTAACAACAGGTGTCACTGATGGCCAACAGGTTGAAATCATCAAGGGATTAAATGTAGGAGAAGCCGTCGCATCAGAGAACGCTTTTCATCTAAAAGCCGAATACATAAAATCCATGGCTGGCGACCTAGGTGCACATCAAGGGCATTCACATTGATTAAAAAAGGGGACTTATTATGATTGAACAAATTATTCATATTGGCTTAAAACACAAGCTGCTAGCATTTATGATAACCGTAGCAGTTTGTGCACTTGGTGTCTTTTCATTATCGAAACTATCTATAGATGCCTTCCCTGATATTAGCCCAAATCTAGTTCAGGTCTTTGCAGAGGTAGATGGCATGGCTCCGGAAGAGGTGGAGCAACTCGTCACTCGTCCTACTGAAATTGCAATGCGCAGCATTCCCGGAGTCCATAAGATACGCTCACTCTCATCATTAGGCCTATCGACTGTCAACGTCTACTTTGAAGACGACGTCGACATATATCAGGCAAGACAGCTTGTGTCTGAACGACTAAAGACAGCAGAGGAAAATATCCCTGTGGGAGTGGATATGCCGCACGGGCTTGAAATGGGCCCACTCGCCAGCGGTATGGGTAAGATCCTTGCCTACTACCTACAGTCCGAAGACCGTAATATCACGGAGCAAAGAACAGTTCATGAGTGGATTGTTAAACGTGGTATCGAAACAGTACCAGGTGTTGCCAAAGTGATTAGTCAAGGTGGTCATATTCGCCAGTACGAAGTGGAGTTGTCACCAGAGAAACTCCTTGCACACGGTCTCAAGGTAGATGATGTTAGTGAGGCAATTGAACTGAACAATGCAAATGTCGGCGCCGGACTAATATCACGCGGCAGCGAAGAATTAATTGTCCGAACCATAGGACGCGTAGGCACAGTGGATGAAATCGCCAATACTGTTGTCAAAAGCATCAATGGGCAGCCGGTTCTAGTTAAGGATATAGGTACAGTTGCTCTGGGGCAAGCGTTCCGGCGTGGTGTTGCCATTCTAGATGGTAAACAAGAAGTGGTTCTCGGCGGAGTCTACAAGTTACATCGCGCAAACTCGTTCGAAGTGATCCGAAGACTTCATGACCGAATCGAAGAGATCAACAGCACTTTACCTGAAGGGGTACAAATAGTACCATACTACGACCAGTCAGAATTAGTCGCTGGCAGTATCACCACAGTACGCAACGCACTCATTATGGGGCTAGTTCTTGTTTCCATAGTTGCCTTTCTATTTCTAGGCAACCTGCGGAACGCCCTAATCATGGTATGCTCACTCCCATTTGCTCTTCTATTCGGAATAATTTTCATGGAACGAAGCGGCATCCCTGGTGATCTAATCTCTTTCGGCGGTATGGCTATTGCTCTTGGTATGATCATTGATGCAACCATTATCATGGTCGAGAAACTGCAGACTGCAGCAGGGGCTCCGGCAACGCAACAAGAAAGCGAAAACGCAATTCTGAAAGCCGCCCAAGAAGTAGGACGCCCTATCGTCTTTGCCGTAGCTGTAATAGCTGTTGTTTTTCTTCCTATTTTCACACTAGGTGAAATCGAAGGCAAAATGTTCAGACCACTTGCTTTTGCTGTTGTAGCAACGATGATCGGCTCCTTAATCTACGCCCTCCTTGTTGCTCCCATATTTTTCCGAATGCTTCATCGTATAGACCACAAACGTGCTGGTCACGGTCCAGGAAAAATCCTAAGCCGGATGCTGAATAGCTACGAAGCAATGGTTCACCAAACACTGAAACATCCAGTCGCTATCATATCATTACTTATTCTGCTACTCATAAGCGGGACATTAGGCTTTGTAAAGCTAGGTAGAGAATTCGTCCCCACACTGCAGGAAGGCACAATCAACTGTTATGCATATATGAACCCGAACGTATCCCTAGACGAAATCAAATCTGTATGTACTAGTATCTCAAAAATCATCACCAGCGTTCCGGAGGTTAAGAATGTTATTGCCGACATTGGCTATGGCGAGGTTGGCCCGCATATGCATCACACCAATTACGGGTGCATCACCATCACACTGAAACGCCAAAGATTTTGGAGCAAATCCAGAACCCAACAGGAAGTCGTAAAAGTTCTTGAAGAACGGCTAAAAGGATTCCTTGGCGTCTCCATTGGATTCTCTCAACCAATTGCACATGAGGTAGATGGATTAATTTCCGGCTCCGGAGCGCAGGTTGTTATGAAAGTATTTGGTGACAACATGAACAAGCTAAAAGAGCTAGCAGCAGAAGTAGAACATGTCGTTGCAGGAGTTGATGGTGTTGCCGATCTTCGTATCGAACAAACCGACGGCCAGACACAAATGCAAATCAAACTCGATTCTGATCAACTAGCTCGCTATGGTCTCAACAAACATGAGGTCCAGGCTATTGTTCACCAGGCTCTAACCGGCGATGTTGTCGGCGATGTATTCGAGGGCGAGATGGCAACCAGAATCCTTGTTCGGCTCGACAAGCGTTATCAACAAGATCATGAAGATATCGGCAACTTGCTTATTCTCACACCATCAGGTTCACATGTACCGCTGAAAACTGTGGCAGAGATTAATACTTTAACTGGACTACGACAGATTAGCAGAGAAAATACGCAACGCTATATATCTGTACAGTGCAATGTTCGCGGACGGGATGTAGGGACCTTTGTGCGAGATGCGCAGGATGCGGTTAATCAAGCCAACATACTTCCCGCAGGATATCGAGTTGCGTGGGGAGGACAGTTCGAACTGCAAAAGGCCGCTAACCGTAGACTTGCAATTGTCATACCAATTACACTGATACTAGTAGTCAGCATGCTGTACGGACTATTCGGATCTGTTAAACTTGCTATGCTGATTATGCTGAACGTCCCACTGGCAATGGTTGGCGGAATCTTGGCCCTGGCAGTATTTGGCGAAAATATCAGCATACCTTCATCAATCGGATTCATTGCGCTATTCGGAATTGCCCTAACCGATGGTGTCGTACTGATTTCTAGATTTGAACGACTACAGCGAGAAGGTACGAACTTACTGGATGCCGTTATTTCCGGCTGTCGCTCCAAGTTCAGACCGGTACTTATGACAACCGTAACAACTGCGCTTGGACTGCTACCACTCATTATAGCAACTGGTACCGGCTCAGAAGTGCAGCGCCCACTGGCAATTGTTGTTGTCTTTGGTCTTGCAACATCAACAGTAGTAACACTATTTATTATCCCTGCAGCATATATCCTAATTGGAAAAAAACAAACAACATAAGGAGAAGGAAAAAATGATGAAGAAAGTAGCAAGTATGATAACAGTATCAGGAATGTTAATAGCCCTATGCGCTGGATGCGGTAAGGCAGATAAACCAGCACAAGATGCAACTCACGACCATGGAGCTAGCTGTGATCACGAACAAGCAAACGTAAGCACCACAAATAAATGGGAGCCAGAAACAGCCGAACCTGCACACAAGCACGACGAACATAAAAAACATGACCACAACGAGCATAAACATAACGCACACGATGGTCAGGATCATACTGGACATAATCACTAAAAATTAATCATCGTGCCTCGCGCACATTTAGTGCGCGTCCGCAATGATGGCCATCGATAAATCAGTCAGTATCTAACAGCTCTCCTGCCAGAGTTAGCAGTGCAACACAAGCAACATCAGTACGCAATATACGTGTTCCTGCGGAGACGGCCTGGAACTGATGGTGCTGGAGGAGGTCTACTTCGAACTCACTCCAGCCACCTTCCGGCCCG
>DAOVUR010000166.1 GCA_030632465.1 bacterium
ATACTGTTCTCTTCCGAGCCAATAATAGACTTAGCCTTCGCGATGATATCCTTATCATCTGACTGAATATAGATAGAACTCTCAAGAAACTCCTGCACATCACTAGGCATATCACTTAAAGATATACCATTGGTCGGGATCGTCTCTTTTAACAATACCATATCAACACTATTAGACCCTTGCTCTAATACTTGTTGCCTATGAGTCATAAGGAACCCAGGATCAAGCGTGAGTCCATTGATTTTTATTTCTAACTTATCAAGACTGCGTTCTACATTACCCCCTCCTTGAACAGGAACCGCTAACCCATCCAAAAGATCATAACTACCTGCACCACCCTCAATATTAACCACTGCTGTCTCAGCATCACACGCTTCCAATGTCCAACCAAACGGTGTCTCCTGACGTAACACCTTCCCTTCACTATCAATCCAAGTAAGAATATTTAAGCCTTGATAGTCTGCAGAAAGTAGAGTAGCTGAACAAACCTTATTCATATTGGTTATACTCTCATAACGTAACGCCTTTACAAATATATCTTCTGTTGTCATCGATAAAGGATTAAATGTACGAATACGCTTCTTTCGCCCCGGCTTGATACTTTTCAAAGCCAATTCAACCATAGGAGAATATACAATCGCATCATCTGGTATATTAATTCTTACTGAACTACTACTACCTGCAGCTCTCACTTTAACATCAAAAGAGTCGCCACTCATACGCTGCCCTACAATATTCATTTTATAGTCACCAGACCTCATATTAAAACTGAAATATTGCAAATGATAAAGTGCATCTAACGACGATGTGGAAGAAACAGAAACCGACTGCGGTTTATCCATAATAACAAGCTTCAACTCGGTACTATTGTATACCTGATATTTCTGAACAGCATTCTTTTCATCAGACTCAATACTAGTATGGCTATAACCAATTTTCTGACCATTCAAGGATATCTGCATCCAGCTGTCAGCAACTACAACACCACCAGAAAACATACCTCGATACCCCTGCGACACATGAGAAAATGCTCCAGGCGCAATCTCAGTTATCACTAACCAGCCAGTAGCCGCAAGCCAAAACAGAATAATCACAACTACCACAAATCTACTTTTGATATTCTTCTTCATAAACAATATTCCCTACAAGGCATTGATACTCGCAGTCGAACACTAATCACGCACAGATGTCATTGAACGGAGCCGAAACAACACGTTATGCAGAACGACAACCTTTAGCATCCGCATAATGTAGAATAGTCTCATCAGCATTATGCAAACGTCTACATACCTCACGAGCAATATTCAAAATCAGTCTTCCAAACAACACAGGATCATCCTTCGATATCTCATGGAGCGCTTCATTCTTCAAAACCAGCAGATGCAGATCGGAGGTAGCTACAGCAGATGCAGAATGCGGCAAAATACCAATAGCAGATGATTCACCAAAACACTGACCCACACCATATTCAATCAACTCTAACGGTGTCGCCTCCACATTCACTACAATTTTAATAGTACCACTGTGAATAATATAGATCTCTGATGCAGTATCGCCCTGCCTGAAAACCATATCACCGGCCTTATACGAAATACATACTAAGTGCTGAAAGATCGTCTGCACCTGTTCGTCAGAAAAACCTCCAAATAATGAAATGTCGTCCAAGATAGGAAGAACGTCTTCAATGCTATCTAATGGTACATATGTTCTATTATTTTTCATTAACCTAGTCCTCAATCCTCAGCGTCCAATTCAATTACACAATCACCTTTTCCAATGCATGCTTCGGCACATGGTGGACATCCGCCTCATCACGAAAATATTTAATGTCACCACTATCATCGACAACATCAAGGACAACTTCCTCCGCAGGAATACCAAGAGCAATTATCAACATAATCTTATAGCGTTCATCAATACCAAGCTTAGCAGCAAGTTCAGCGCGCTCAACAGAACCTATCATACAGGCACCAAGGCCAACCTCACATGCTCCAAGCACAATACTCTGCGCGGCAACGCCATGATCACAACCTGCCGAATTTGCAGCCTCTTTATCATGCAGAATAATAATATACGCCGTAGGACGCTCTCCCTCTGCCGGGCCATCCCAATCCTCTAAATAGCCAGCCCAAGCAGTGCATGGAAACACCTTGGCATTAGTCTCGGCATCACAAGAAACCATATAACGTAGCGGCTGCATATTACCACCAGACGGCGATAAGCGCCCTAGATTAACCAACCCTAATAAAGTTTCATTACTAATACTGTCCTGCTTAAAACGCCTATAACTACGTGTCGCTGTCACCAACTCTTCCATATTCATTTTAATTACCCCTTCCTAACTAAGCATTCAACAACTTTAGAGTTGCTTGCACAACTATCGTCCCCAATGGGCTTGTCCCATTGGAACGGAAGATTTTGTGCTAACAATAGCTATTGTCAGCAAATCTTATTCACCCACGGTGCAAGACCGTGGGGGTTTTGCAAAACCCAACTTTAAACCTTACCCTTTTTCTTTAAAGCTCGCCGCTATCCGATCAGATAACTCCTGTTCAGTATTCTCCACTAATTTTTTCGTGATACTAAATGATTTCCTACCCGTATTCCGCGCAATCAGATTTAATGCATATTCAAAATCATGGAAATTCACTTCGACCCATCGTTTGACCATCATATTATCAGCAAGACACTGTAAAATAATTGCTTCTCGCCCAGCTTTATTCATACTCAACTTTAGCTCATGCTCTCGGTAAAATCTATCCAAGTAAAGATCAATATCCTTCTGCATAACAGCACGACGAACAGACTCCTTCTTGCCTAACAACTCTTGCAATGCCTCCTGCGGATTCTCCACCGCCTTCAGGTCAACCTCCAATGATTTAATTCCTGTAGACGGTAACTCAAATTTATAGTCACGAAAAACTTTTTCCAATACCGTTGTCAAGCCACGCGCGCCAGTTTTCTCCCGATACGCTTCTTCAGCTATAGCTTTAATCGATTCTTTAGCCATAGACAACTTAATATCATACCCTCTAAAATCACTAGCATACTGCTCAACAATATTACCTTCAGCTTTTTCCATAATTGATTGAAGATCAGAAGCATCCAACGCATCACAAACAACTCTCACCGGTAGTCGCCCTATAAACTCTGGCTCAAAACCATAAGTAATAAAGTCACCAGTACGTGCCATACGCAAATATTCACCATCACTCTTTTCAAGATTAGCATCACCAGAGAAACCTATGGGAGAAGACGAAACACGCTTCTGCACCTGCTCCGCCAATGAGCCAAATGCACCACTAACGATAAATAGAATATGACGAGTGTTAACAGTACGCTTGGCCGCGCCATCGCCACCACCACGCTGCATATCCATCACGGCCTGCATCTGCCCTATAATATCTGTCTGACTAAAAAGACTCACATCAGTCTCCTCCATCAACTTCAAGAGGTTAACCTGCACCCCACGACCAGAAACATCTTTACCAGAACCAGATCCAGTTGCCGCAATCTTATCAACCTCATCAATAAAAACTATTCCGTACTGCGCAAGATCAACATCACCATCAGCAACCTTTACCAGATCACGCACAAGATCCTCAACGTCATGCCCCACATACCCCGTCTCACTAAACTTTGTAGCATCAGCTTTAACAAAAGGAACACCAATAAGGCGCGCCATACATTTTATCAGGTAAGTTTTCCCAACCCCTGTCGGACCTAACAGTAGAACGTTGTGCTTAATATACTCCTTGTCACGCAAATTTGAATCAACCAAACATTGCCGCACATGATTATAGTGGTCACATATAGCAACCGATAAAACCTTCTTTGCTTCATCCTGCCTAATAACAAAACGATCAAGATAATCACGCACATCTCGCGGCTTCAAATCAAATTTTTCTATAGCACTTAAAGCATCTTCCTTTTTTCTGTTATCTTCCTTAGATGCAGCATCAGGCTCTGACGTTTCTGCATCTGGTTGCCCTGCAAAGAAGGTAAGATTCGCACCACCTAGCATATCCTTGAGCTGTTCCTCAATACCTTTCGGCTTCTCTTCTGATTCGGTTTTACTCATTTTTTCTCCAAAATTTATATTGAAACCATTCTATCAATGCATATTCAGAAAAACCATAAAAAAAATAGCCCAAAACACAAAATACCTACATGGTGTTCCGCGGGTATATCGAGGCACAAAAAAACCGCAACACTCACATGTTGCGGTTCTACAATCAATAGTATGTGATACTATTTCTTTGGTGGGTAAACAGCATCTTGAAGAGCTTTACCAACTTTGATCTTAACAACACTCTTACGAGCAATGCGGATCTTTTCACCAGTGATAGGGTTACGACCATCACGAGCTTTACGAACTGTTGTTGAAACTTTGCCAACGCCAGGAATAGTAAATCCAGCTTTTGCATTCTTAGCAACCTGAGTAACTAATGACTCTAATGCGGCCTTTGCCTGTACTTTTGTCAATCCAGCATCATCTGCGATCTTTGCAATGATTTCACCTTTAGTCTTTTGTTTTGCTGCCATCTATTTACTCCTCCATATTAGGTTTATAAAACTACATTAAAACAACAATAGAAAACTTATATATAATATACCCAAGCAATGCAACATAATAGTTTGAGGAACAAGAAAATTAATTATTCTTTCTTTCCCTCCGCTAATATTCCACACTGCACACATGACGGAACTTAATGAGAATTCTAACACAACAGACTGGGATGCAGCTCGTGCACAAATCGGC
>DAOVUR010000077.1 GCA_030632465.1 bacterium
CCTCTTCCGCCTTAGGAATAACGATACTGTTTATAATATTCGGCAATTTTTTGGTGAGTACAATGTTGGTTGTGATCGCAACTGCAACTACTGCTACAACTATAATGGAGATGATTGTTACTGTCTTGTTCATATTAATCTTTCGGTTTATTAAGTTTATATATTAGTCGCAAAAATGGGCCTTTAAGGCGAATCGACAGTAGCTGTAAGGCGCGTTAGTCTTTGTAATCTAGCACCATAGCCACTTCAGGGCATGTGAATGGTGAGTCATATTTTGTACAGTTTATACAACCTGCGTAAAGTTTATGCATCATTGTCTCTTTGGGGACTTCTTTAAATCCATGTTTAGCAAACACTTCTGGAGTGAAGGTGAGAACAACGCATTGAGCGGGGTGCAGAATCATTATCTGCTCTATGGCCGCTTTTATTAAGGAGCTTCCGACGCCTTCGGTTTGATGGTCAGGATCTACGGCAAGCGACTGAAGCTCAACTGACGGATTTTTTGGGCGGCCTATTTCTGGTAGTATTTTCCATGATATTGTCCCTGTAATATCGGTATCATTTTCACAAACGAGGAATCGATCGATATTCTGGACTATATCACTGATTGGCCGAGCTAGAACCTCTTTTGGAAAAGCCTTTATGAGGTCGAAGATCTTTTCAGCATCTTCAAATCCAGCACGTCTAATTGTATGTTTTTCTTTTTTCATAATAATTTCAGTTCAAAACAATATCCTTTTTTGTAAAAAAAACAAGTTTCTTCTTGCAAAAAGAGCGATAAAAATCAATAGTTCCACGCTTTTCGTTAGTAGGAAAAGAAAGAGATTTATAAGACGTAGTCATCGCAAGTGCGATATTAAAAGTAAACAAAGAGGAAATGTTATGGCTTTATTCCCGTTGGACAATGTTAGAAATATAGGTGTTATGGCACATATTGATGCCGGAAAAACAACAGTTAGTGAACGTATTTTATTTTACTCAGGCAAGAGTCATAAAATCGGTGAAGTACATGATGGCGAGGCTATTATGGACTGGATGGAGCAGGAGCAGGAACGTGGTATTACTATTACGTCTGCTGCTACTACAACTGAGTGGAACGACCATCGTATCACTTTGATTGACACACCTGGACATGTTGATTTCACAGCTGAAGTAGAGCGCAGTCTTCGCGTACTTGATGGTGCCGTAGCACTGTTTTGTGCAGTAGGTGGTGTGCAACCGCAATCAGAGACAGTGTGGCATCAGAGCGAGAAGTACAGTGTACCAAAAATTGCTTTTATTAATAAGATGGACCGTGTAGGTGCTGACTTCTTCGGAGTTTTAGAAAATATCAATACAATGCTTGGTGCCAATGCGGTACCTGTTGTTATTCCTATTGGTAAAGAAGATTATTTGCAAGGTGTTGTCGATCTAATTACAATGAAGGCTATTCTTTATGATGATGACAAGGGGGAATCTTTTCGAATAGAAGAAATTCCTGCTGAACTGCTAGAAGAAGCTAAAGAATGGCGAGCAAACTTAGTAGAGAAAAGTGCTGAACATGATGAAGATCTTATTGAAAAATTCTTGGAAACAGGCGATCTGAGCGAGAAAGAGATTATTGATGTTGTTCGTAAGGCAACTATTGCCCGTGATATTATTCCTACATATTGCGGTTCTGCGTTTAAGAACAAGGGTGTACAGAAATTATTAGATGGTGTAATTGATTTTCTTCCATCACCAAATGATATTGATGCTATTATTCAAGCTGAAAAAAGTGAAGAAGATGATAGTGTAGTATTCAAAGCTAATGTTGATGAGCCTTTTTCTGCATTGGCATTTAAGATTGTGGCAGATAAACATATGGGTAAATTAATCTTTATTCGTGTTTACTCTGGTCGTGTAAAATCTGGTACCGTTGTGTACAATAGTAGTCGTGACAAAGAACAGCGTGTGGGTCGTGTACTACGTATGCATTCAAACCGCCAGGAGCCACTAGAAGAAGCTACATGTGGTGAGATTGTTGCTGTTGTTGGGTTATCAGACACAAAAACTGGTGATACACTCTGCATGAAAGATAACCAAATTATTCTTGAATCAATTACATTCCCAGCGCCGGTTATGTCGATTAGTATTAAGCCAGCATCACGTGGCGATAATGAAAAGATGGGTGATGGTCTACAGGCGCTTGCTGGAGAAGATCCTACCTTTACAGTTTCTTATGATAAAGAAACCAGTGAAACAATTCTCTCAGGTATGGGTGAATTACATTTAGAGATTCTTGTTGACCGCTTGAAACGTGAATTTGGTGTTGTCGGTGACGTTGGTCGTCCTGAAGTTGCGTATCGCGAGACTGCAACGACAGTTGCTGAAGGTGCGTATAAGCATGCAAAGCAGAGTGGTGGACGTGGTCAATATGGACATGTTGTTATGCGCCTTGAAAAAACTGATCCAGGTGCCGGTTTCTCCTTTGAGAATAAAGTTAAGGGTGGAAATATTCCTACAGAATATATTCCGTCAGTTGAAAAGGGTGTTATTAAAGCGATGCATAGCGGGCCATTTGCCGGGTACCCAGTTGTTGATGTTCAAGTTACACTGTTAGATGGATCATACCATGAGGTTGACTCAAGTGAATTTGCCTTTACTGAAGCTGGCCGTCAATGTTTCCGTAAGCTGTTTATGCAGTCTAGCCCACAGATTCTTGAACCGATTATGGCTGTAGAAGCTACTGTTCCTGAAGAGTTTATGGGGGCAGCATCTGGCTCTATCTGTCAGCGTCGTGGTAGAATTGAAAATATGGATGACCGTGGTGGTGCTAAAATTGTGCGCGGTATGGTTCCTCTGAGCGAAATGTTTGGTTATGCCAATACGATTCGTAGTTTGACACAGGGTCGTGGATCATTCTCCATGCAGTTTGAACGTTATGAAGCAGTGCCGTTCTCAATTGCGGAAGAAATCGTTGCGAAGCGTCATGAAGAAAATAAAGTAAAATAGCAGTATATATAATAAGTTAAATCGAGGGTGGTTGAATGAGAATTCGATCACCCTTTTTTTGTGGTCGAGAAAAGATGCTGGCAATAAATTATGATTACGATTATAAGAAATGGTTTGTAAGAGTGGTGCACAAATGGGTATTATGATTGCTGATTTAAATAAAGAGACTAATAGTGACTAATGCAAAAACAGATTTATATTTTCCTCATGTGCGCCTGCTTTCGGATCATGTTATCAACAAGATTGCTGCTGGTGAGGTTGTGGAGCGACCGGCGTCAGTGTTGAAAGAGCTGGTTGAAAACTCCTTTGATGCTGGTGCTACGCAAATTGATGTTGATATTGCTGTTGGTGGTAGAAAGCTCGTTTCTATAACTGATAATGGGCGCGGCATGAGTCGTGATGATGCACTTCTTTCTATAGAACGGCATGCTACTAGTAAGATTAAAGATGTCGATGATATTGAGAATATCAATAGCCTAGGCTTTAGGGGTGAGGCATTGGCTGCTATTGCGTCGGTATCGCGCTTTCGTATGGAGACTTGTGCTGCTGGTGAAGATGCTGGCACTGAGATTAGTATATCGGGTGGTAAGTTGTATGATGTTCGTGATGCTGGTTGTCCTGTTGGTACAAAGATAGAAATTCGTGATCTCTTTTTTAATGTTCCGGCTCGTCGTAAGTTTATGCGTTCGCAGCAGACGGAGCTGGCTCATATTCGCACAGGATTTATTGTTCAGTCTTTGGCTCATCCAGAAGTTGGTATGAGTCTTACTGTTGATGGGCGTGAGCTCTATCGTTTGTCTGGTAATGGTGGGGTGGAAGATCGTATATGCGAGCTCTTTGGCACTGATAGGATTAAGAGCGTTAAGCTTGTTGATTATAAGAATGGCGATGTGGCTATTCATGGCTATGTTGGGCTCCCATCTGCGAGTCGTACTGATAGAAATGAGCAGTATGTATTTGTTAATGGTCGTGCTACGAGTGCGGCTGTTATTGGGTACGGGATTAGGGAAGGGTATCATACCTTGTTGCCGAAAGGTCGGCATCCATCGGTGTTCTTGTTCCTTGAGGTTGATCCGCAGCAAGTTGATGTGAATGTGCACCCTACAAAGAGGGAGGTGCGTTTTAGGCGGCCTTCTGATGTTAGGGATGTTGTGATACGTGGTATTAGTAGTGCGCTTACTGCTTTGAACAATGATTTGATTAATAATCAGGTTGAGTCTACGGCTGCCTTTGAAGAGGGGGCGGAAATCGGTGAGGCTGAGAAGTATCTTAAGATCGATGATTTGCCGCCTCAGCGTGCTTTTAAATATCCGCGTCGCTTAGCGGATGAACTTTTTCCAGATAA
Source organism: bacterium (assembly GCA_030632465.1). Taxonomy (GTDB): domain Bacteria; phylum Verrucomicrobiota; class Kiritimatiellia; order UBA8416; family CAMZLY01; genus CAMZLY01. The sequence continues at coordinate 4,319 of DAOVUR010000077.1, forward strand.
TCTATTTGCTGCTAAGAGTTCAGAACAGAATATTGTTCCTTCTATCCAGGGTGATGCTGAAAATATAGCTGTCGAGTCGGCTGAGAGTTCTCAGGAGTCTGGTGTGGAGAAACCGCAGGCACCGTGGGGTTGGTGTCGTGTGTTGGGGCAGATCGGTGGGTTGTATGTGATTATGGAGACTGATTCAGGTATGGTTACTATGGATCCACATGCAGCTCATGAAAGGGTGCTTTTTGAGCGTTTTATGACGGATGTTAATGATCGCCAGGTGGAGAGTCAGTCATTATTACTGCCGGTTACGGTTGATCTTGATGCGCGTGATGCTTTAAGGGTTAGGAAGCAGGCTGAGCTTTTTAAGAGTATGGGGTTCGGTATTTCTGAGTTTGGTGGTGATGCGTTTGTGGTTGATGCTTTACCTACATATTTCTCTGCGGCTGATCCTAAGTCGTTATTGATAGAGATTGCGCATGGTTTAGAGCAGGCTGGGGGACGTGGTGGTAGTGGGCGTTGGCGTGAGGAGTCCATTGCGCAGTCTGCCTGCAAGGCGTCTGTAAAGGCGCGTGACCATCTTTCGTTAGAGGAGATTGAGCGGCTGGTAGTTGATCTATCGAAGACTAATATGCCATATACCTGTCCACATGGACGGCCTACTTTAGTTTTTGCCTCTTTTCATGAGATTAACCGTAAGTTTGGCAGAGTTTAGCTGGCAGTTAAGTGTATGGTGATTAATCGATCGATCTTTATTTCTTTTTCTGCTTGTGCAGTATGAGTTCAGTAGCTATTGTTGGTGTAGTGAAGTGGTTTAAAAAGAAGTAAAGAGGTAGAATATGGCTGATAAAGATCTTTTATCAAGAACAATGCGAATAGATTTAATCCCGAATGTTCCGTCGGCACCAGTTGGCGGTGACCATAAACCTGTGGTTATTTATGATCCTGATGAGTCCTTGTTACCAGCAGATGGAGTTGCAGCAGAGGCTATTGATGGTTCGGCTCGATATGATGAACTGTTTCAGAGCGTATATGATGCAGCTGTTGTTACTGATCTCAATGGCGTTATTGTGGATGCAAATGTAAGAGCTGTGGAGTTTCTGCTTTATGAAAGAACAGACCTGTGTGGGTTGAATATCTGTGATATCATTTCAGGTGCTGACACTTCTCTTATTGGAACCTTAATAGATAATCTTGATGAGAAACGCTTTACTGTTATTCAGGCATATTGCTTGCGTAAAGATGAATCATTATTCCCTGGTGAAATAGCAGTTAACAAGCTAAGGCTTGGCACTATGCATCTCTGTTTCTTTATTCGTGATGTTACGGTGCGTAAACATGCTGAAGAGATGTTGGTTACTGAGCATAATGCTATCCAAAATGCTATTAATGGGATTGCCATCACTAATATTAATTTACAGTTGGAATATTCTAATCCTGCAATGGCATCTATGTGGGGGTACGAGAATGCTGATGTCTTTCTTGATCAAGATGCTCGAGGGCTGTTTGATGATTATGATTCTGTTTCTGAGCAGTTTAACACAGTTATTGAGGATGGTGTCAACTGGGTCCAAGACATGAAGGCTAAGAAGCATGATGGTACAATATTTGATGTTCAGGTGTCTGCGGCATGTAATAGGAATTCTGATGGTGATATAGTAGGAGTAGTTTTTTCGGTTCTTGATATTAATGATAGAAAAAGAGCTGAAGATGCTGAACGCCAAGCAGAACAGCAACGCGTTATGCTGGAGAGTCTTGGCGCTGCATGTCATCATCTTGGGCAACCTGCAACTATACTTCTTGCCAACCTTAGCTTTATGAAAATGCATCTTAAGGATGCTGATGGAGCAGTTAAGGAGGTTGTCGAGGGTAGTATTGAGGCTATGGATAGATTGGGCAAAATCTTACATAGATTAAATGCGGTTAATGAATATAAGACTACTGAATATCTTAGTGATCTCTCTGGTGACGATAGCGGTAATCAGAGTAGGATTCTTGAGATATAGGGAAAGGAAGTATACGGTCCTCGGTTTATAGTCTATTGCGAAGCCGAGGGTTTTCATACCCAGCAGCTTGCTGCGTCATGAATTGTAGGGCTGGAACGGCTGAGGTACGATGCCTTCCAGCCAGGCACGGCGGGAAGGTTTCGCAAGCTCAACCGTTCCAGCCCTACAATAAATAGATACCTTCGGGGCTTGCCCCGAGGAGCATCATTGTACATGAGGTTTATGCTGTCATTTCGGTTTCAGGCTTCGTCCTGCATTAAGAGGGCATTTCGGCTCCGCTAAATGACCTCGCATGCATAATTACGGGCAGGAATGGCTGAATGAAGTGAAGCCTTTCAGCCATTGGTCCTGTGGTAGTTTTTTACTTGGATATTGGATGTTGAGTGTTGGATGTTGTTTTTTTTGACGCGTGACTACGCCCAGACAGGCCGCTCAATGACACGCCCGGACAAGTCGCGCGATGCGTGATTAGCGGGAAGGTTTTCAACCATTCCCGCCCTGCAAGGTCATTGCTTCTATACGAATGGTGACATCTCGCGGAGTCGATTCACGATTATCGGCATATTTTCTATTACGAAGTCGATTTCCTCTTCTGTGGTATATCGACTGAGGCTGAATCTTGTGGATCCGTGAGCTGCGGTGAATGGTACTCCCATAGCGCGTATTACATGTGACGGCTCTAATGATCCAGATGTGCAGGCTGAGCCTGACGATGCTGCAATCCCTAGATCACTCAAGTGATAAAGAATCGATTCGCCTTCGATATATTGAAAACTGATATTGGTTGTGTTTGGCAAGCGATGTGCTATATCGCCATTAACAGTTGTGTCTGGGCATGTTGCAAGTATACCTTTTTCTAGTTTGTCTCGAAGCTTAGCGACGGTAGTTTGTTCTTCGGAAATGATATGTTTAGCTATAACAGACGCTTTTCCTAAGCCAACAATATATGGAACATTCTCTGTGCCCGCGCGGCGGCCACGTTCTTGGTGACCTCCGGTCATGAACGTTTTTAGTTTGGTGCCTTTTCTGATGTAGAGTACGCCAATACCTTTAGGGGCATGTACTTTATGACCTGAAAGAGATAGCATGTCGATTCCGCTTTCGCTCACGTTAATCGGTATTTTCCCAACCGCCTGAACTGCGTCGGTATGGAATATGCCGCCAGCCTCTTTTACGATCTTGCTTATTTCGTTGACGGGAAAGATGACACCTGTTTCATTGTTGGCCCACATGGTACTAACAATTGCAGGACCGCTAGCTAGCTCCTTTTTTAGTTCATCTAAATCGAGGCGACCATTACCATCAACGCCAATTTCAACAACTTCATGGCCATGCTCCTTGAAGTGTCGGCATGTAACAAGAACGGCAGGGTGTTCTACTCGAGTTGTAATGATCTTTGTGCCTGAGCCTAATGCTTCTGCAGCGCCATAGATAGCCATATTGTTGCTTTCTGTGCCGCAACTGGTAAATACGATTTCTGAAGGATCTGCGGCGCCTATTAAGTCTGCAACTTGTGCGCGAGCTATATCGATATATTGCTGCACCTGTCCGCCGAAGTAGTGCATGCTGGATGGGTTGCCCCATAGCTCTTCAAAAAATGGCATCATCTCTTTTATTACTTCAGGAGCTACACGGGTTGTTGCGTTGTTATCGAGGTAGATGTTCTTCATGACTTATCCTCCTCAACAATTATGTCCGGCGATACAAATTCACGTAGTTTTGCCTCTACTACATCCTTCATTGTGAACTGTGCCGACTTACATTGCGCACACATGCCGCGGAATGAGATGATTACTTTATTGCCAGCTAAATCTATGAAATCAAGATCGCCGCCATCTTTCTGTAGGGCGGGGCGTATCTCACGTTCGATAGTTTCTTCTATTAGTCTGACTTTTTCTACGATTGTCATTTTTTTCTGTGGTGCAGTTTTTTCCGGCTGCATATC
>DAOVUR010000092.1 GCA_030632465.1 bacterium
ACCTAGCTCTTCGCCAAGAATTGCCAAAATAAAATCCGTATGCGCCTCCGGCAAGTAGAGTTGCTTTTGTATACTATTACCATAGCCTACTCCCAAGATACCACCATGCATAAACGAGGTTTTTGACTGGGCAAGATGATAGGCAACATCAGGATTAGCTGCGGGATCTATGAAGGCCATAATACGCCCAAGCCTAACTTCATTATGCATAATTGCCACAGATATAACCGACATCCCCACCGCTGCTGCCGGAAACAGATACCGCGAACGGGAGCCCCCCACAAACATAATCACCATACCAACAACCCCAGTCAAGACCGTGGTTCCATAATCTGGCTCTGCAAATATCAAAACAACAAACAGACCAAGAATAGCGGCAGGAATAATAAAACCTTCATGAAAACGAGCAACTCTACGGCCCATCTGAGCGATCCATGATGCTATCGCAATAATAGCAGCCATCTTACCCAATTCAGAAGGCTGAAAACTGACAGGACCTAGTCGTAACCAACGACGACTACCACCAATTTCTCTACCAATACCGGGAATGAGAACAAGGATTAATAGTATGATAGATGCAACCGATATTGGTATAACCCATTTACGCCACAAGTGATAATCAAATTTGGCCGTGAAGATACCTGCAATAACTGCAAGCACAAGCCAGATCAGCTGACGCTTAATATAGTATTGAGAGTCATTAAAGGCACTAATACCTCTAACACCGCTGACACTGGCAAGAACAACCAAACCAATGCCAATCAAAATGCTAACAACCGCAATAAGAACAGTCGATACTTTAGGCATTATCTATTCCGAGATAGGAATCATTAACTTCTGACCAATAGATAACTTCGTATCAGACAGTTTATTGATTTCCTGTAGTTTAGCAACACTAACACCCCACATCATTGCCACACCATAAAGATCATCATCATTTTCATTAACTACATACTCACGAAAATCAAGATTGCCGACTTTCTGGACTGGTGCCGCTACTGCCAAAGTTGCTTTTTTATCAATCACAGGCTCTGCTACAGTTATCGTGCTCTGTTCTACGATTAATAGGTCATCAGGAACCACTACTGTATCAACTTTAGTCACTACTGCCGAAGCTACTACACCCTCAGGATCACTCATACTCTTACCACCAGGGATAACAAGCTTCTGATTAACAAAAATCTTATCACCAGAGATTCCATTGGCAACTCTTAAGTCAGAAACATTAACTCCAGCCTTATATGCAATAACAGAAAGTGAGTCACCTTTTTTTACAGTGTATGTTGTTGCGCCTGCAGGAATATCCAAAGTTTTACGAACAGGAACTTTTGCGGCACTACCTACCTTTACAGGCTTACCATCTTTGCCTGGTAAAACTAGCGTCTGCCCAGCTCTTACCTTATTGGGATCTTTAATATTATTTAGAGCTACAATGTCCGCCACTCTTAATCCACGCTCGCGTGCTATAACCGAAAGAGACTCACCTTTCCCTACCACATAAGTAGAAGTATCAGATGGCCAATCTTTCACTGGAGCTGGTTGCACATAGGTAATAGGCGCATGAATAACACTGGACTCAATATGCCCAATTGATGACGGCATATTAGGTTCACCCGGCATACCTTCACCCAAACGTGCTCGTGATGAAACACCACATCCCGGCGTCAACATAACTCCACCTATAACAATAATATGTACGCCTACAACCGTACTTACTAATAATGCTTTTTTCATCCTCATTCTCCTTGTTTTTTTGAAATTTCTATATATCTATCCGTACTAAAATCAGTTACTTCCGAGAATATCTATATATTTAACATAATACAAACTATTTCTACTGATTACGGCTATTTTTAAACATTTAGCCCCATGATACCATGTACCACTTCCTGAAACTGCATACCGCGTTCTTTATAATTGCAAAATTGATCGAAACTTGCACAACCAGGTGCAAGAAGTATAACTTCTCCAGGCTCAGAATCCTTCCATGCCTGATCTATAGCTTTTTTCAGATCGCCGCACATATAACACTTAATCAACGACTCCCACTCTTCATAAAACATCTCACCACTCTCACCAATGCAATAGACAGCAACTACTCTATCCCCAAAAAACTCCTGGGGCTTAGATATATCTTTTTCTTTAAGCTGCCCGCCAACAATTAACCGCACTGGCTTTTTCATCATCTTTAAAGCACCTATCAATGCCGCAATATTCGTTGCCTTTGAATCATCAACAAACATGACCCCCTGATGCTCACCAACCATCTCTACTCTATGAGGTAATGATTCAAACTCAACTAATGCACCCCTAAACTTATCACGATCCAACTTAAGATACTCACTTACTGCAAAAACAGCAGCAGCTGTTAACCCTGTAATCTCATTATCAAAGGTAGTCCCTTTTAAACTATAACTCGCAACTGCTCCCGTTGTTAAATCGTTATACTCAACACCACCACTGCAGTAGTGATAATCGGCCGCTTGATGACAACCAAAGCTCTTCCATAACGGCTTACCAGCACTACACTCCCGCACCTTATCTAAAACCTCATCATGCACTAAGGCCAGATTATCACCTAACATACAGTCAAAGATCCTCGACTTTACGCCAATATAATTCTCCATGTTTCCATGTCGATCAAGATGATCCGGTTCCACATTAATAACTACTGCTATATCTGGATGAAAATCTACCACATACTCAAGCTGAAAAGAACTCACCTCGACAACAGCCCAATCATACGCATCCTGCTCCATAGCCACTTCACATAACGGCTTTCCGTAGTTACCAGCTAATACCGCATTAACTCCATTCTGCGCAAACATGTCGCCGCATAATTTGACAAAAGTACTTTTTCCATTTGAACCGGTAACAGCCACCATAGGCAGTTGCAAATAGCTCGCACCCAATTCTAATTCAGAAATAATTTTTATCTGTTTCTGTTTTAATGCATCTAGCCAAATATCATCAGATGCTATCCCAGGACTGATCACACAAATATCAAAATCATTTAGTAGCAGTGACGATAAATCCTCAACGCCCAACTGTACATCAGCACCAAGGATAACCAGCTCTTCGCCCTTATCACGCAAGCTGTCAGCATCGCCGCGATCAACCACTACAACACTGCATTTTTTGCCTAGCAACAACTTCGTAGCCGCAACTCCACTAACCCCCATTCCAAGAACTAATGCATTATTATAATTATTATTTTTCATTTTACTAATGTGCTTGTGGCGATAATCTTCATCTACTATCTAAGTTTCAAAGTCAACACACCTAGCAGTGCAAATATAATCGACAAAATCCAAAACCGAGTTGTGATCTGCGTTTCCGTCCAGTTTTTCTTCTCAAAATGATGATGTATCGGCGTCATAAGAAAAACACGTTTCCCTTTTCGTAATTTATATGATGTAACCTGAATCATAACACTACCAGCCTCCATCACAAAAACGCCACCCACAATCGGCAATAACAATTCCTGTTTCACTAAAACAGCAACCATCGCTAATGCACCACCCAAGGCTAAACTTCCGGTATCGCCCATAAAGACACTGGCAGGATGACAATTATGCCATAAAAAACCTAGACAGGCTCCACCCATACAGCCACAAAAAACTGCTAACTCACTAGCTCCTGCAACATGCGGCACCAATAGATATTCCGCAAAATGCACATGCCCTGCAACATAAGCCAGAAGTAGATACGCAAATGCTGCCGTACCACTACAGCCAATTGCTAATCCATCCAAACCATCAGTCAGATTCACAGCATTGGTAGAACCAACCACAATAAGAAAAATAAACACGAACACACCTAACACGGTCATATCCATAATGACCGGACCTTTAAAAAATGGTAACATCAAATGCCTTGTCCGCTCGCTCAATTCCGGATTCACCAAAAGTGCAAAAACAATGGCAGCCACCCACAACGCCTGCAAGAGTAACTTCATACGGGCACTAAGCCCTTTAGAACGATGTTTACTTACCTTGATATAATCATCAAGAAAACCGACTAACCCCATATATCCAAGTGTAGCCAGCACAAAGTGGACATAGATATTGCCCGGCATAGCCCACAACTGACACGAAATAAATATAGCCGCTATAATAAGGACACCGCCCATAGTCGGCGTACCTTCTTTCTTGCCATGAATAGATTCTAATGGCGCGGTATCGCCTGTACGTACATGTTGCCGTATCCCCATCTGGCGCAACATCTCTATAACTCGTGGTCCAGCCAAAACGCATATCAAGAAAGCGGTACCTGCCCCCGCAAACATCCTGACCGTGCTATATTGAAACATCCGTAATGGTGAAAACCAATCTTGTAATAAGTACAAGTAATAAAACATCTTTAACTTCTCCACTGTTCACTATACTACTAACGCCGTAGGCACAATAACTATTCACTATTCACTGTTCACTGTTCACTATGTTAATGATCGCCCCACAACATAACTTCGCCTGGGTCACCATTTGGCTGGATCAGAGCACCATGCGATGACGTATGCTTCTGGTGCGGTAGTATCTTGCCGCGCACATGCACACCATGATCGACTTCGCCATGACCTGTAGAAGGTTTTTTCTGATCTTTACTATCTGTTATCGCCTTACCTACTGTTCTTGCGTCCATGATCTACCTCCGCTATATTTAACAATCAACTTTAATTATAAAACAGCACTACACTGCTTTATCCGACAATAAATAATCTATAATCTGCTCCAACTTAAATCCTCGTGACCCCTTAAGCAAAACTACACTACCCGACTTTACGTGCTGCTTGATAAGCTCTGTAGCTGAAACATTATCATCACAGCGATAAACGCAATCACCAGACAAACCTGACTTTTCAGCTCCATTAGCAATATGAGCACCAAGTTCACCAACAACAATAAGACCGTCCCACGGCATTGATGCAATAAAGCCACCTAACGCTTTATGCTCTTCACATTCACCTGCACCAAGTTCGAGCATGCCACCCAATACCAGCCACCTACTTTTCGACTGATGCTCATTATAAAAAGTTTCTACTGCCGCACGCATACTGATCGGGTTAGCATTATACGCATCATTAATAAATTTTATCTCATTTATGCTGCTCATACTCCAGCGCATTGGCATAGCTTGATAATTCTCTAACGCATCGGCAATCCCAGCCCAGTCAATATCCATCCAGCGGGCAACACCAATAGCAAAAAGAACATTCAAGACATTAAAATCCCCAGGTAAAGGCATCGGTAAAACAATCTCATCACCAGTCTCTTTCTCTGAAACCGTAATAGTACTTTTCTCTAAATCCCGCCCTAAACAGCAGTAATCCGCATCAGCATTCATTGATACAGTAACGACTCGACACGTAGCGGAATCTTTTAGTAACTCAAAAAACTCATCATCCTTATTAAGGAAGGCTATTCCATCATCTGGTAACTTTTTAAGTAAGGCTGCTTTTTCTATCGCAATATCTTTTACCGAATCAAAAAACTCTATATGCACTGGACCAACATTTGTCACAACACCGCAAACTGGATCTGCTATCTTGCATAGTGGCTCTATCTCGTCAGGATGATTCATTCCGAGTTCAAACACACATACTTCTGTTGATGCTGCCATAGCTATTATACTCAGAGGCAGCCCTATATTATTGTTCCAGTTCTTATTTGTCTTGGCTGTCCTAAAACTTACCTCTAACATCTGCGCAACCAGCTCTTTAACTGTAGTCTTACCCATACTGCCTGTTATCGCAATAACCTTGGGTGCAACTACTTGACGGTAATGAATAGCTATATCTGCTAATGCACGTGCAGGATCTTCTACCAATAAGTATGGAATGGGAGATGTTACGGTTGTAAGCTTTCCCTTTGCTACAATTGCACCTACTGCACCACCTCCAGCTGCTGCATCAAGATAATCATGTCCATCCCGCCCAGCACCTGAAAGCGCAACAAAAACATCCCCTTCCTGAATCAAGCGCGTATCTATGCAAAAGCCATCAATCGCACATGGCACTTCCCCCTGCCAGGCACCACCGCTCCATTCAGCCATCCTTTTTGCTGTTAAGATTTTTTCTTTATCCAGCATTAACCTTCTCCATCCATCACATCACGAACCACTTGACGATCATCAAATGCTACTGTCTTATTCTTGAAAACCTGGAAATTCTCATGACCTTTTCCTGCAATCAATACCACATCACCTTTTTCCGCAAGCGAAACGGCATGTACAATCGCATCCCTACGATCCTCTATAACTTTATATTTACTAGCATCCATAAACCCGCCAGCTATCTCGTCAATAATTACACTCGGCTCCTCGCCTCGCGGATTATCTGAAGTTAAAATCGTATAATCGGCAAGCTCTTCCGCAACCTTCCCCATTGCTGGACGTTTCGTACGGTCTCTATCACCACCACAACCAAAAACCACAAAAAGTTTTCCTTTCGTAATTTCCCGTAACGTCTGTAATACATTCTTCAACGCATCATCCGTATGTGCATAATCAACAAATACCTGCGCCTTCCTACCACTATCCTGCACAACCTCCAAGCGTCCTGCGGCACATTCAGCATGCGAAAGTGATCTTGCCAACGAATCAAGATCTATCCCCAAACACAGACCAGTCGCAAGTGCTGCCAATGCATTACTAACATTAAAACGACCAAGCAATTTTATCTTAAGCTCCACGGAACCTTCAGCTGTATCAACCGTGAACGAACAACCTTCAGGCGTAACAGATATATTACTAGCTCTGACATCAGCATTATCAGCCACGCCATAAGTAACAACTTTTACAGCGACAGATGGATCAGCAACCAACTTACGTCCCCATTCATCATCAATATTTATCACCGCAACTGCAGGGTTTTCACCTTGTCTCAAATCGTGGAATAGCTCAGCTTTTGCATCAAAATACTGTTCCATCGTTTTGTGATAATCAAGATGATCACGCGTCAGATTAGTAAAAACCGCCACATCAAAATCGACACCTGCGACACGTTTCTGAACAATGGAATGTGAAGACACCTCCATCACCGCACTACGGCAACCAACTTTCTGCATCTGCGCAAGTAGATCATGTAAAGCTGGCGCTTCCGGAGTCGTACGCACAGCTGGGATAGAACGCTGACCAATCTCATACTGCACAGTAGTAA
>DAOVUR010000188.1 GCA_030632465.1 bacterium
GGAAAATGATAGAGTTATTAATGGCGCAGCTGAACGTTCCCTGGGTGCTGATGCACGGGCAGGCGTAGCCTGCTTGCTTAGTATAGCACGCGCACTGGTTGCCAAAAATGGCGATCATTCACCATGTACGCTTGTTTTCTTTGTGCAGGAAGAGATTGGACTTGTAGGCTCGCACTTTCTCGATACCAGCCTGCTTGGCACTACTCTACCGGAAATCTGTTTTAATTTTGATGGTGAATGTGCCGAAGAGATTGTGTATGCCGTCATTGGCGCGGAGCGTATGCATATAGACTTAAAGGGCGAAGGCGTGCATGTAATGAATATGGACAAGGGAATATCATGCTCCTCCATATTAACAGAGGCAATGCATAATCTTGAACATGGCGGCTGGGTTGGTAGCGTAAATAAAGATGGCAAAAAAGCATTATCCAATCTAGGAGTGCTTGAGGGCGGAACAGGTAGTAACGTTACCATGCCTAAATTATACGCTCTTATGGAGTGTCGAAGTTTTGATCTTGAATTTAGGGAGTCAGTTCTAAATGTGTGGCGACAGGCTTTTAAACATGCTGTAGACGCCGCAAATGTAGCAGCAGAACAGAGAGGTGTCGAAGCGGTAGCTTCAGTTGAGTTTAGGGAAGGGCCAAAATATAGTCCGTACGAACTGCCTGTTGACCACCCTGCTGTTGAAGCCGCAAAAGCTGCCATTAGAACTGTAGGCAGAGAGCCATTTATCTCTAAAAATATGGGCGGCATGGATTGTGCAAATATTGTCTCACACGGTATTCCCGCAGTCGGCATGGGTATGGGTGAACATAATGCACATGCATTTACTGAATGGCTAAGCGTCTCACACTTTCTGGATTGTTGCAAAATTGCAGCTGCACTTATAGATGCATAAGGAGTTTGTCGTAATGAATATTTCATATTTAACACTTAAAGAGATATCACATCATAAGTTACAGTTTCTGTTAGGCTTACTAGCGGTGACTACTGCTGTGACTACTGTCGTGGCTGTAATGTTTGCTATGCGGGCATTTGACCTACAAACAGAAAAGATAGTTGCTGAGCAGGAAGAGAAAGTAACAAAAGAGATGAATCGCCTAGAGAATGAAATGCGTAAGATCACCAAAGGGCTAGGCTTCAATATCTACATCTTCCCTGAAGGGCAGAATCTAAATGAAGTTTATGCCGAAGGGTATGCATCAAAAACTATGCCGGAATCGTATGTCACCAAGCTCGCCAAGAGTGATATTGTAACGGTTAACCATCTACTGCCAAGCCTAACTGAAAAGATAGAATGGAAAGAGCACAAACGGACCATCATGCTTATTGGTATCCGTGGTGAAATACCTATGATGTTTGGTGCACCTAAAAAACCATTAATTAATCCCGTCAAAGAGGGTGGTGCGATTTTAGGTTATGAATTACATAATAGTCTGAGTTTAAAACAGGGTGATACTATCACCATCAAAGACAGACAATTCACTATTCAGGGGTGTAATAAAAAACGTGGTAATATTGATGATATAAGTATCTGGATCAACTTATCTGACGCGCAAGAAATGCTTAACAAAAAGGATAAAATTAATGCCATCCTTGCTCTTGAATGTAACTGCTCTTCTGTAGATCGCTTAGCTGAAATACGCCAAGAATTAACTGCTATCCTACCGGGCACCACAATTATTGAGAAAGAAAGCAAAGCATTAGCACGGGCCGAAGCGCGCGAACAAGCTAAACGTACCGCCATCAAGCAGATCAAATCTATTAAGCAGCATCGATCCGTAATGAAAAATGAAAAGAATAAGATATCAAATACCACGACAACCCTAATTGTGATTCTCGCTATGGGGTTTATTGCCTATCTTACATTTATGAATGTCAAAGAGCGAGTCTCTGAGATCGGCATACTACTGGCTGTTGGCAATAGCACACCAACTATATTAGTTCTCTTTATGGCGCGTGCTGTAATAATGGGTATATCAGGCGCTGTGGTTGGTATAGTAACCCTGATTGGCTTCTACTATATATTTGTCGACAAAATCTTTGCCGGAGTACTATTGACTGATCTTTTTGACTATCGAGAAGTAGCGCTGCTACTGATTGCCGCTCCACTCCTAACTTGTGCTGCAGCTTGGTTGCCAGCCTTTTCAGCCTCACAAAAAGATCCTGCAGCAGTGCTTAGACATAAATAGAAAGTTTAACCGCAGATAACATATAAGAAGGACAATAAAAATGAGTGTTGTTATAAAAGATTTAACAAAGACATTTTCAACAACTGATGGTGTTGTGACTGCTGTTGAGAATATTAATTTTGAAATTCAGCCAGGTGAATTTGTTGGCGTTCATGGGCCTAGCGGCTGTGGAAAATCTACCCTCCTACTTATGCTTGGTTCGTTACTTAAACCAACCACAGGTAGTGTAGAGATAAATGGTGTGGATCTGTATAGTCTTAATAATCGTCAGCGCACAAATTTTAGAGCTGATAATATTGGGTTTATTTTCCAAGAGTTTCATCTTATTCCATACTTAAACATTCATGCAAATATTATGCTACCTTCTGTAGCTAAGGCTGTGCAGGGGGCAGATGAACGAGCAACTGAGTTAGCGGAAAAGTTCAATTTAAGCGCGCGTATATCGCATGTTCCCTCAACATTGAGCGTAGGCGAGAAGCAGCGGGTCGCAATGGCACGCGCGCTATTTTTGTCCCCTAAGCTTCTGCTTGCAGATGAGCCAACAGGTAATCTTGATCAAGAAAACTCGCATATTATTTTAGATCACTTTAAACAGTTTGCTGATGATGGCGGCATTGTTATTATGGTTACGCATGATGCTTTCGCACTCAAAGCCGTTGCGCGCACAATTGCGTTATAAAGATCGGATGTGTCGTTATCACTTATGCTGTGCGAACATAGCTTTAAAAAGTTGATTGTAATCTGCGAGTAATTGGCGTAATACTCTTTTACGCAAAAGTAATAAATTTATAGATAGGCTTTAAAAAATTATGAATGACTCGTATGAATCGTTTGCAGAAAAGGCGCAGGAAAAAAAACTATTTGATTACGTGCCGCTTCTAATTGTTATTTCGGCTCCATCCGGAACAGGAAAAACCACTTTATGTGATCGGCTGTTACAAGAGGATGATAATATTATCTACTCCATCTCCTGCACCACTCGTAAACCTAGAGGTGCCGAAGAAGATGGTGTTGATTATTTCTTTGTGGCAGAGGATCAGTTTAAGGAGAGTGTTGCTAGAGGAGATTTTCTTGAATATGCAGTTGTGCATGGAAACTACTACGGAACTCTTGCATCAACTATCAGGCAAGCACTTAATAGCGGGAAACATATCTTACTAGATATTGATGTGCAGGGTGCAGGGCAGATTCGTGAAGGTTTAGCTCTCTTAGATGATAGTGATCCTATTAGACAGGGGTTTTTAGATATATTTGTGGCACCACCATCGCTAGAGGTTTTACGCAATCGCTTAGAGGGACGCGCAGAGGATAGTGCTGATGTTATTGATCAGAGAATGATCAATGCTGAACAGGAAATGCTGCGTGCAGATGAGTATGAGTATCAGGTTGTTAATGATGACTTGGATCAAGCTTTTCAACGATTAAGTCAGGTTGTAAAGAAAGAGAGTGAAATCTATGAGTAAGCATATTCTACTTGGTGTTACTGGGTCTATTGCTGCGTATAAGGCAGCTGAACTAGTCAGATTAATCAAAGGTGCAGGTCATGAGGTCTCGGTTGTTATGACTAAAGCTGCGACGGAGTTTGTGCGCCCATTAACTTTTAAGACGCTCTCACAAAATGATGTCGCATTAGAAATGTTTGATGACTCTATGGTGTGGGATCCTGTCCATATAAAGATGGCGGACAAGGCGGATATTATTGTTGTTGCTCCCTGTACCGCAAATGTATTGGCAAAAATTACGCATGGTCTGGCAGATGACCTCCTTAGTGCTACCGTATTGGCAGCACCGGTGCCGGTTCTTATCGCGCCAGCTATGAATGATAGAATGTGGGGAAATGCTGCCACTCAAGCTAATGTTAAAACTCTTAGAGAGCGCGGCATAGAAGTGATGGAGACTGGCGAGGGTGATCTTGCTTGCGGTTATCGCGGAAGCGGACGTATGCCGGAACCAGAAGATATAATGGTGGCAATAAACAAAACGCTAAATGATTAAAATTAACTCTAAGAGGGCCCTTCGGCTCCGCTCAGGGACCTCTTACACAAAGGATAGATGATATGACAAAGAAAGTTTTATGGGCGCTAATCCTAATATTTGTAGTGGTTATTA
>DAOVUR010000277.1 GCA_030632465.1 bacterium
CCTCAATCCCGCCGGTAAAAACGGTAGCATCATAAAAATCTAATGTTGCTTCACCATCATGTCCGGTAACTCCGTCATAAAGAATATAGTAGCCTGTTCCATTAATCACAGCATAGGTAACTGGCAATGTTGATGAACTTGCTGTTGTTGCATGAAAATAAAACTGATCAGTATTAGTCCAATTAAACTCACCGCCTCCTAAAGGAGCGCCCTTAACATGAGTAGATAGATAAACAAGATCACTACCACCGCTTTTCCATGACATCATAATGATAGTATCAGCTACATCAGTCTTGGTTGCAACACCGCCATTATATGAGTTATATTTACTCGTATCCGCAGAAATAGTCTGCAGGTAGAACTCTGCAGGATAAGCATCACTATTATATCCCAGCTTTAGCTCACCCTTCATTTTATAAGGATTAGAAGCACTGTAAGTTCCATACATTCTGCTATTTAAAAGTGTCATGCCGTGAGGAAATACAGCAGTGTTAGTAACATAAGTACCACCATCTACCGGCATAACCTGCACTGCTGCTGGCAGGGTATCACCAGACTCCTTGGCTAAGCTTGCGTCAGAAGGAATATACCACTCCTTAAGCGGATCAGATGCTGTATGATTGCACCCGGCTGTCAGTAGCGTTGGCACATCAACATCTGTTGTTCGGTCCCCATTACTCCCCGACGGAACAAATACAAGCGAAGATTCATAATAGCCGGAAGAAGCCTTAAACGAGCCCTCATACGATAACCCAACAGCCCCATACGAAACAGAACTTATACAGAACAACATAACACTAACTACCATAATCATATTATTTAACCGCTTCATAATCGTAACCTCTATCTTTCTTAGTTTATCCACTATTATATTTTTAAATAACTCATATACTCTCCCTCTTGTACACCAACGTATACCAACGCACCCTGCAGTGTCAATATAAATATTTATTAGTGTCGTACCACAGAAATGAAAATTGCAATTACGACACTCGCAGGATGAACCGAACGGCGGGCAATCCAGCCCAAAGTTTTACAGAACTCATGTAACTGAGTCAATAAGTACCATTGCATTCGTGATTACACATCCCGCGTTCGACGAAGTGTAGACGATGAAGTGTACAGGATTAAGTGCGGGGACTAAGAGTGGAAGCTCCTACTCTTAATCGCCAAACACTCTCTTAGTCGCTTACACTTCATCGAAACACTCTTAGTCGCTTACACTTAGTCGGCAGGGCCATAGGAAATATAGTGGGAATTGAACTGGCGAATGTAAATCCAGTTTTCAACCACAATACATGAGTTCAGTTTTACATTGTTGCGGGGTGAGATCCAACGGGCAAGGAAAGTAAAAATAAAAAATTGTAACCCTCAGCATTTAGTGATTAAATTAAACAACTTAATACAAGAAAGAAAAGGTTTAACAAACAGTACCACGTGACGTTCTACAGGAAAAAGGATACTAAATACCATGACGATAACTAAACAGACAGATTCTATCGCTATAACGGCGGCAGTCAGTGAGTTCCTAGAAGCGGCACCCTTGAGTGCGAAAGATGATGTTTCCTGCAAAGCTGCACAGAGCCTGACAAGGCGACTGATCCCGAAACACGCCTACAACTTTTCATTCAAAAATATGCCCAAGGAAGCTGGTTGCGATGTTTTTGAAATCTCTAAAGGACAGGGTAATACGATTCTCATTCGCGGCAGCAGCACAATTGCAATGACTTCCGGGTTCCACTGGTACCTGAAACATGTTGTGAAATGCCATGTTTCCTGGTGTGGTGACCAGCTCAATCTACCGGATAGGTTAAAGCCGCCCAAAGAGACCATTCGCAGGGACACCCGATATGAGCACGGCTTCTACTTAAACTACTGCACGTTCAACTACACAATGGCCTGGTGGGATTGGGAGCGATGGGAAAGAGAAATCGACTATATGGCCTTGTGTGGAATCGATATGCCCTTGGCAATCGTCGGGAGTGAAGCCCTGTGGGTGAACGTATTGAAGCGTTTCGGCTATACCCATGATGAAGCGAAAGGATTTGTATGCGGCCCAGCTTATACGGCATGGATGATGATGGGCAACCTTGAAGAAAGAGGAGGCCCCATTACCGATGAATGGATGAATGACAAAGTGGCTCTCCAAAATAAAATCCTATCTCGGATGCACGAATTTGGCATGAAGCCGGCTCTTCCAGGATTTGTGGGGCTGGTTCCGACAAGCTTTTCTAAGAAGAATCCTGGTAACAAAACATTGCCACAGGGAAACTGGGTAGGATGCGTAAAAGAGCGTCCTCATGTGCTGCATCCTGATGCCGCGCTATTTGATCAATTCGCCAAGGCATGGTACGAAGAGCTCGAAAAACTGTACGGAAAGGCTGATGCTTTTGCAGGAG
>DAOVUR010000158.1 GCA_030632465.1 bacterium
CAGTGCTATTATTCATCTTGGCTTTTCTCCCTTTTATCGTTCAAATGGATCTCGTGTTACTTCTGTACCGCAATATAGGCAGGTTGTCTGCTTCCCCATCAATGTGCGGCCGCAGTCTGGACAGAGCGGGTTCTGTTGTTGGGCAACTTTGCCATCAAGTTTGCCGTCACGTAGATCGATATCTTGAATCATCTGCTCGAGGTTTTCGTCAGTATATCCATGTTGCTCCTTTAATATAGTCCAAAGAGCTTCTGTAATCATAAAAAGTTTTTCGATATCAGATGTTATAGAGTTGTTTTGAATTCTAACATCAGTTGCTACGCGCGCGGCACGTTCGCCTGTCGTTTGTGCTTGGTTTGAGCGCATCATTTGATTGGTTAGGCCAGCCGTGAATAATCCTGTTATCATAATTCTTAAAGATCCTTTTCGCATGATATCGTTGCGTGCTTTAAAGGCGCGCCAAGAACTAACTTATATGCAGGTACTGATGTAGACAAGAAAAATTTTGCAACTTCCGGCAATTGTTAGTATAAGAATCACATGACACTTAAGAATATATCACCTAAAGATACGCTTTTATCTCGTGCGGAGAATATGGATCAGCTTGCTGATGAGTCGAAGCGTGCCTTGTTAGCTTTCGTTAGTTCGCAACAGTTGGCTAATGGTGGATTTAGAGGGCGTTCATCTGATGCTGATCTCTACTACACGTTTTTTGCTGTAACTATTCTTGCTACTATGGGCGGTGCGGTGGATGTAGGTGCATTGGCCAATTATCTTGATTCTTTTGATGATGGTTCGGAGTTGGATTTTATTCATCTGGCTTGTTTTATCAGATGCCGGACCATGCTAGGTGATATAGGTGATGAATTTTTAGCGAGATTGTTAGATATGCTTGAGCGCTATCGTTCTGGTGACGGTGGATATCAGCAGATGAGTAAGGGGGCAGATTGTGGTTCAGTTTATGCCTGCTTTATTGCTTGGTTAGTATATCAGGATGTTGGGAAAGATATGCCTGACCAAGATGGTGTTATCTCTTGTTTGGAATCTTTTAAGCTTGCTGATGGATCTTATGCGAATGATATATCTGTAGAGTCTGGCTCAACTACGGCTACGGCTGCGGCCGTTGTATTGTTGCGTGGATTAGGATTGCCGGTTGATGATGCAACTATCGAGCAGTTACTATCGCGGGCAGACGATCAGGGTGGCTTTTTTGCTGGTGAATCTGCGCCAATAGCAGATCTACTTTCGACAGCTACAGCGCTCTACGCACTTCGAGTAGCTGGGTATGATTTAGATGCTGGTTTAGATATGCATTATGACTACATTGCATCGTTATGGAATGAAGATGGTGGCTTTGCCGGCAATGCGCTCGATAGCGAGAGTGACTGTGAGTATACATATTATGCTCTGCTTGCTTTGGGGGATTAAAGAAAATGGTTATCCACAGATTACGTAGATTAAAAAAGATAATTCACCACAAAGAACACAAGGAGCACAGAGAAAAGAAAATATTGCCCACGAATTACACGAATGAACACGAATCTGCTCGGCGGTAATGGTGTGCAATAGTTTATTCGTTCCTCATCAACTATTGCCCGCCATGTTGGCATTTTAACGTTGAACTCGCCGGAGAGGCGAGCGTCACTGCGTGAAGGGAAAGAAAATATGACCGTCCAATATTCAACATCTTCAAGTGAAAAAGTTCTTGAAAAGCTTAAGGCGGAGCTGTTTTCTCGACAGGAAGCTAGCGGCTATTGGCGTGGCAATCTTTCTAGTAGTGCGTTATCTACGGCGGTGGGATTGTTTGCGTTAGCGATGGTGGATTATGCTAGATACAGAAGTGTGATTTTGGGTGGGCTGCAGTGGCTGCAAAATAATGTGAATGATGATGGCGGCTGGGGTGACACCATTAGGAGCAAGTCTAATCTCAGTACAACACTATTAGTATGGGCGGCATTAAATTGCTCGGAAGAGTTAATCGGTGATTTTACTGATACGAAAAAAAGTGCGGCTATATGGATTGACCAGCAGGTTGGTGGCTTGGAGCCTGAAAAAATTATTACTGCGGTAGTTGGGTGTTACGGTAAGGATAAAACTTTTGCCGTGCCGATTTTGGCCATGTTGACTATGGCTGGACGATTAGGTCCATTGCCGAATACGTGGCGTAAAGTTAGTCAACTGCCTTTTGAATTATCGGTTTTACCTCAGTCATTCTTTAAATGGTTACGGTTGCCAGTGGTTAGCTATGCATTGCCAGCGCTTATTGCGATAGGGGTTGTGCGTCATAATCTTGCGCCATCAAGAAATCCATTTACGCGGTTGATTAGAAATTTGGTTATAACTAAGGCTTTAAAAGTTCTTGAAAATATACAGCCCGCAAATGGTGGTTTCCTTGAGGCCGCACCACTTACGGGCTTTGTGGTGATGAGTCTGTCGGCGGCTGGCTGTGGAGATTGTTTGGTTGCTGAGCGTGGGGCGGATTTCTTGACGCAGTCAGCACGTAGTGATGGTAGTTGGCCTATTGATACTGATCTTGCAACGTGGGTTACTACTTTAGCGATTAATGCTCTTGATGTTAAAAATGATTTTCAGCCTGAAAAATGGCCTAAAGTTAAAAGGTGGTTATTAGACCAGCAGTTTACTAAAAGGCATCCGTTTACTGGCGCCGCACCGGGCGGATGGGGTTGGACTAATCTGCCTGGTAGTGTTCCCGATGCTGATGATACGGCTGGTGCGCTATTAGCATTAAGAAGACTGCCGGATGAGGGTGATGTGGAAGTGATGAAGGCTGTAGAGTCAGGCTTGGGCTGGTTGCTTGGTGTGCAGAATAGTGATGGTGGGATACCTACTTTTTGTAAAGGGTGGGGACTGCTACCGTTTGATATGAGCTGTCCTGATATTACTGCGCATGCTATCAATGCTATTACTGTCTGGTTTGATTGTATGGACGAGGATATGCGTCGACAGCTCACGTGTGCTAAAGGGCGGATGTTGAAATACCTTGAGGTAACACAGCAGAAGAATGGTGCATGGCTTCCGTTATGGTTTGGTAATGAGAATGCTATCAAGAATATGAATCCTGTATATGGCACTGCTCGTGTTTTGTCAGGAATCTCTTCGGGCGAGGTGATGACGGAAGGCGGCTATAAATTCTTGTGTGGTGTGCAGAATGATGATGGCGGCTGGGGTGGGGATGTTGGTGTTGCTTCTTCAGTAGAGGAAACAGCATTGGCGATTATTGCACTATTTGGTTCTGGTAATGAGCTGTATAAATGTGAAGCAGAACGTGGTACGGAATGGTTACTCAATGAGCTTGCTGATGTGGAGGAAATAAAAGCAACAGCAATAGGTTTATATTTTGCATCGTTATGGTACTATGAAGATATCTATCCACTGGTCTTTGCGATTGCTGCGTTACAAGCAGAGACTGCTTGGCGGAAAGAAGGGATAAAGTTGTGAGGCACGCCGCCAGAAGGCTATTTAGAAAATGAATAAGAAAATCTATAGTATAATAATTGTTGCTGCTATTGCATCTGTTGCGATGGCTGGACTTTTTCTAATGGTACGTCTCGGACCCTCTGTCGAGATAGAGATGAGTCTGCCTGACATGGATGGGCGAGCTACGGCTAAGCGCGTTGTCCAGAAAGAGCATATTGAAATTGGTTCACTGTTCGAGAAGGGTACTGGGAGCGTAGGCAACTTGACTAATGGGGTATGGTTGCGGTTTCGCGGCAGTGATTTCTCTAATATTGCTACGCAAAATGTGAGGCTGGCTGATCATTGGCCCGAGGAAGGACCTAAACAGCTGTGGTCTATCAAGCTTGGCGAGGGGCATGCGGCGGCAGCAGTTCGTAATGGACGTATTTATCTTCTGGATTATGATGAGGCTGGAGGGGCTGATATGTTGCGATGCATTTCGTTGGCTGACGGAAAAGATATATGGCAACGTGGTTATAAAATTCGTGTTAAACGAAATCACGGTATGTCGCGCACGGTTCCAGCCGTAAATGATCAGTATGTAGTAACCGTTGGCCCGCGCTGCCATGTGATGTGTGTTGATGCTCTATCTGGGGATTTTCGATGGGGGCTTGATCTGGAAAAAGATTTCGGAACAAAAGTTCCGCTCTGGTACACTGGGCAGTGCCCGGTAATTGATGATAATGTTGCCGTTCTTGCGCCTGTTGGCGATGATATATTGATGATGGGTGTTGATTGTGATAATGGTGAAATTGTCTGGCAGACGCCTAATGTTGATAAGTGGCAGATGTCACATTCTTCTATTATGTTGGCAACAATAGCGGGCAAGCGTATGTATATCTATTGTGCACTTGGTGGCATGGTTGGGGTATCGGCTGAGAGCGATGATCGAGGTGATGTATTGTGGAAGAGTACAGAATGGAAACATAAAGTGACTGCACCATCACCTGTGGTTATGGATGATGGATTAATTATGATTAGTGGTGGTTATGGCGCTGGTAGTATGCTTTTTAAGGTTGATAAGAGTGGTAGTGATTTCACGGTTAAAGCATTACAGACAGTTAAGACGATTGAGGGTGTGGCATCTGAACAGCAGACGCCTATATATTATAAGAATCATATTTTCACTATCCTTCCAAAAGATGCTGGCGCATTACGTAAAGAGTTTGCCTGTTGTAAAGAGGATGATTTGAAAACGATTATTTGGTCGAGCGGGAAGGTGAATAGATTTGGGCTTGGTCCATATCTCTTGGCTGATGAGAAATTTTACATCCTGAATGATAATGGTATTCTCACTATGATCAAGGCTTCGTTAGAAAAGTATGAAGAGTTAGGGCAGGCGAAAGTCTTGTCTGGTCATGATGCCTGGGGCCCCATTGCGCTGGTTGGTACAAAGATGTTATTGCGAGATTCGAAGAGCATG
>DAOVUR010000221.1 GCA_030632465.1 bacterium
ACACTTGGTACCATGTTAGAAAACGCCACTATTGATGGCAAGAAGCTTGATGGTGATCTCGGCGAAGCCGCAAAGGTACTAGGGAACTTCCTGAAAGGTTTTTAATCTAGCGCCACCTACAAAACTATTCGCTTCCCGCGGCAGAGCATGCGCGGCAACCTAAGGGGCAACGTGTAGTAACCCAACCAATAATGATGCTCCTCAGGACAAGCCCCAAAGGTATCGTTTTTTTGTAGGGCTGGAACGGTTGAGCTTGCGAAACCTTCCCGCCGAGCCCGGCTGGAAGGCATCGTACCTCAGCCGTTCCAGCCCTACAATTGATGATGCAGCAAGCTGCGGGGTATGAAACCCTCGGCTCCGCAATCATACGACAGAAGGTGGGGCGAAGCTCTCCGAGCGAGCCTGCGACGGGCAAAGCCCTAGGAGAATGTTAATAACTTACTACTCATGCCCTATAGCAACTGACTACTCAGCACCATCTTCTGAGAGAAATGATTCATCAAAACTGACATACCTGTCAACATACCCAGAACTCTCGCCAACAGCAGGAACAGGCCTGCCATGCGAATCCTTAAGTCCAAGCACAGACGTTGCACTACTAGCCGCGAGATTATGCATATGAATCTTACTGTCAGAATCAGATGATTGCGCGGTAACCAATACTAACGGCATCCTTGTCAACACGCTCTTTAGCGTCTGTGTAAGCAGAAAACGCCGCACCCGCGTCTCCACCATCATATCGCGCTGCCGACGCCTAACTTCCGTCCACTCTTCCAGCTCATCATCAGTCATAGCGTGACTATTTGCATCTTCACCCTCATCACTGAATTTCCCCCAATAAATCCCCCGCTTTGCATCTGTAAGACGCCTTTTCTCCAAAACATCTTCATCACTAACATTCACAAAAAAGACACCATCATCATCAAGTTCAAGAAAAACAGAACCATAAAACAACAAAACACTATCACCCGTCTTTATTTCGCGAGTGGGACCCCCCAATAGTTCAACAACATTCTCTTGCGACCAACCAATCATAAAGTCGCCCCCCACAGACAACTCGCTCATGGAGATAGAGAGTATACAGATTAATGATAATAAATACGTCTTCATGGCAACATAGTAGCATTTAATCACTTATTTTGCCAAGCTTACTCTTATCACTATTTCTACTTATTTACTTGAATATTTAAACCAGTAAATGTATATTCCAATCTTTCCTGACAAACGAGGTCAGACAAACACTTTAGTTAGAAACAAAACATGACATACGCACATTCATTTCATATCCCTGTTATGGGAATCGGATATACCGTTGACACTCCTCTCAAGGTGTCACAATACGGTATTGATTCAGTCATCTCACTTGTTGATGATATTCTTCTTGAAAAGCTACGCAAGATGTACTGCGAAAAACTAGAGATACCTTACCATGAAATAACAGACAAAATCGAGGATTTCAGAGCCGAGCGCATAACCTCCTACCTCAATCTAATCAACAGTTTAGCTGAAAAGAAAATTGAAGAACTAAAAAATATAACTCTCGAAAAAACAGACGAAGTTAAGAAGTTTTTCAGCATGCTGCCTGACAACTCCTCCTTAAAACAAGAATTTATGCGCCTAACAGCAAAGCAGTTTCACATTCCAGAAATCAAAACTTGGCTACAAGACAATATCTCCATGGGTAGTATTGACGTCAATATCATGACCAAACTTGATAAAGAAAATTACAGCAAAGACGAACTACTGCCCACTGAGTTTAATGATGCACACGCAGCCCTCCGTGGCTTCGCCAACAGCGACTTACATTCTGCCCTCGTACTCTCAGCAGGAATGAGCCCACGTCTATACGGCTATATGGAACAGTTTGAAGATTTCTATCCAGATGCAGATGGCAACATCAACAAGAAAATAATTCTAAAAGTAAGCGATTATCGTTCAGCATATATCCAAGGTAAGTTTTTCGCAAAAAAAGGACTATGGGTTTCTGAATATCGAATTGAATCAGGCCTAAACTGCGGTGGCCATGCCTTTGCCACAGAAGGTTATCTTATGGGCCCTATCCTAGATGAATTCAGAAATAACAGAGCAACACTGGGGAAATCGATCCACGATATTTTCATCAAAGCACTTGCAAATAAGAAACGCCCAATACCAACAGAACAGTTGCCACTCAAAGTAACAGCTCAAGGCGGCGTAGGAACAGCAGAAGAACATCACTTTCTACTTGATCATTACAACCTAGACTCAGTCGGCTGGGGCACTCCATTTATGCTTACTCCTGACATTGTTAATGTTGATGACGATACATTACAAAGACTCATCGATGCCAAAGAAGGTGACTTATACCTAAGTGACTGTTCACCCGTAGGTGTCCCATACAACACTCTTCGCGGCAACAGTAAAGATATTGAACGGCAAGGATTTGTTGATCAAGGCAGACCAGGTAGTACATGCCCACAGAAACATCTCTCGTTCAGCAAGGAGTTCACAGAAAAAGCACTCTGCACAGCATCACGCAGCTATCAACGCTTAAAACTTCAAAAACTAGATGAAGAAAATCTCCCAGAAGCAGAATATAGAGAAGAGTTTAATAAAATTGTCGAAAAAGAGTGTATCTGCGTAGGACTAGGTACTCCTGCGCTTTTAGTAAATAATATAGATACAAAAATGGAGGGTGCTGGTGTCTCCTCATGCCCCGGCCCCAATATGGCTTACTTCTCTAAAAAATCAAATTTAGAAGAGACTGTCGATCATATCTACGGACGCGTAAATCTAATCACAAGAACTGACCGCCCGCATATGTTCGTTAAAGAGCTAAAGATCTATATTGAATATCTAAAAGATAAAATAGATGCAGCCACAGATTCCATGACCGAGAAACAAGAAAAATACTTTCTGAGCTTCTCTGCAAATCTACAAGATGGCATAAACTACTACAACAAGCTATTTAGCGGCTTAAGTGATAAATTCCAAGATACAAAGTCACAGATTTTAACCGACTTAGATGCAGGCATGAAAGCGCTACATCTACTAAAAGTTAAAAAGGAAAAATAACCACAAAACAAGGAGCATGCTAAAATGACGCCTTTAAAGATGAGCACTCTTGTCACCATACTTCTGAGCGCAGGAACGATATACGGACAGTCACCCACTATTACATCATGGACTGATGATGGCGGGATCAATTGGAACTCATCATCTCTCAATGTAACATGCCGTACCGAATGGACTACCTCCCTCAGCGACAACAACTGGAACACCCAAGAGATAACCTTTGCCACAATGCCATCCAATGCCACAACAGTAGTTTCAGTCTCAAATGAAACTGCTACTATAAAATTCTACAGAATTGTATCAGAAACCCCAGATCCACACTTTCCAGATATTACAGCAGAGCAGTCGCTAGCTCTCATAAAGAGTCGTTTAAGCGACACCAACTTTGTCGTAATAGATATACGAACATGGGGAGAATATAACGAACGGCATATCACCAATGCCATCTGGATCGACTACTACTCATCCAGCTTCGAAACTCAACTGAATGCCCTCGACAAGAATAAAGCATACCTAATCTACTGCCGAAGTGGTAGCCGAAGCGGTGATGCACATGACACCATGCTCGGGCTAAACTTTCACGAGGTAAATAACCTACTTGGTGGCACCAATGAGTTCAATGCCCTCCCCGGCTCCAGC
>DAOVUR010000145.1 GCA_030632465.1 bacterium
TAGCAGGCTCACTCTTCCTTGCTTGCCATCAGCGCGCGGCAAGAATATCTCCTGCCAAGTAAATCTAGCCAACCGTGTGGCTGTATCCAACGTTGTAAGCATAAATGCAGATATTGCCAATGCCGCAAACGTCATACCTACAGCTGACGGTAAGCCTAACTTAGCTGTAAAGCCCGACAAGCCTGAAGCAAAGAGCGTAACAGGAGATTCTGTTGCAAGTCGTGCAAGATACTCCTCTTTAGGTAAAACAACCACACAGATCAATGCAACCAGAGCCAAAACGCCCTCTACCAACATGCCGCCATAAGCAATCGGCTTGATATGCCGCTCATTATCAAGTTGCTTAGATGTCGTACCAGATGCAACTAGCGCATGAAAGCCAGAACATGCACCACAGGCAACAGTCACATATAGAACAGGGAATAGATGCGCAATACCACCGCCCGGCTTAACCGCTTCCCAGCCTGTGAATGCAGGCATAACAAAATGTGGTGCCGCCCCAAACACGCCTATAACTCCACAAATCAACATAACATAAAGAAGATACGAATTAAGATAGTCGCGCGGCTGCAGCAACAACCAGACAGGCATAACAGAAGCAACAAAGATATATATAAGCAGCACGCTGATCCATATATTCCTAGCACTTACAGCTGTAACACCCATAAGTTTGACCAAGTCTAAAGGATATATAGTACTTAACCAGATAAAGAAAAAGAGCAGTGGCACAAAGATAAAACTACCAAGCACTAAAGATAATCCCTTTTTATATACGAGAAACCCGAAAACCGGGGCCATCATAATAAAAAGCAATGATGCCGTTGCGACAGCTGGTGTAGTCACAAATGTTTTCGCCACTAAAAGAGCAAAAATAGCTACAAGCAGAATCAGTGCTGCCCAACAGAATGATAAAAATATCTGCCGCCCAGAATAGCCTAGATGCTCTTCAATCACCGAGCCAATAGAACGTCCTTGATGTCGTACAGAAATAAAGAGCGCAGCGAAATCATGCACAGCGCCAATAAACACACAGCCAAATAGTATCCATAACACCACCGGCATCCAACCCAAATATGCCGCTAATATAGGCCCAACAATAGGCCCAGCCCCAGCTATAGACGCAAAATGATGTCCAAACAGTACCATTGGCCGCGTAGGAACATAATCGATTCCATCCTCCTGTTCCTCTGCCGGAGTAGCGCGTTCAGGATCAACACCAAACAACCGCTCCAAATACCGCCCATAAAAACGATAAGCAAAGACAAAGAATACAATCCCTATAATAAGTAATATCGCACCATTCATATAAATAAGTTCCTAGTTATCAGCCTATTTGCCACAGCATTTCTTATATTTTTTTCCACTTCCACACGGGCAGGCATCATTACGCCCAACCTTCCCTATTGAGTCATTCCTACTCTGTAACATCGCTTCACGTTGCATTCTAATCGCCCGTTCACGGTCACGCCTAATATCATCCGCCAGCTCAGCTAATCCAGGCAGGGCATGCTTGTAAAACTTCTTCCAGCCAGCACATAACACGCTTAACCTAGAAGGATCGGCACCTCGCGTCTCTCTGTTCTTTGGGCAACATCCAGCACAGAACTTTAAATATTCACATTTAGCACAAGCATCGTTCCACTGCGATTTACGCTTGCCAAATGTTTCATACAGCGCAGAACCTCGCATCTCATCCCACGTATTATCCATAAGATTACCGAGCTTAAGCTCCGGCTCCACAAAGAAATCACACGGATAGATATCGCCATTATGCTCAACCACTAAATAGTGGCGACAATCTTTACCTACAGTACATGTACTCTCAACTCCATCCACCATCATTGCCAAGATATTATCAAAAAGCCGTACAGAAACTTTTCTTTGATCACCTTTTATCCATTCATCATATATTCCACAGAGAAAATTCCCCCACTCTTCCCCATTAATAGCAAACGGCAGCAAGTTTCCATCACTACCAAACTCTACACATTCAATATATTGATGAAATTTAATTCCCATATCACAAAGGTAGCGATAAATATCACGTGGTTTATCAACATTAGACTGGCTGACCAGCGTAAGAATATTAAATTCAACCTTATGCCGCTTTAATGCGTCAATCCCTCTCATGACATCAGCATGCGTGCCTTTGCCATCATTATTTATGCGAAATCTATCATGAACCTCCGCCGGTCCATCAACACTTACTCCTACTAAAAACTTATACTTTGCTAGATATTCCGCCCATTCATCATCCAGCAAAGTTGCGTTTGTCTGCAAGCCATTAGCCACCGTCACCCCAGGTCGGCCATATTCCATCTGATATTTAGTTACTTTCTTGAAGAAATCTAACCCCATCAAAGTCGGTTCACCACCCTGCCAACCAAAAGAATAAGCACGTTGTTCGGTAGCGAGAAAGGAGCTAATCATCTTGCGAAGGACCTCATCGGACATTCTATGCCGAGCATTCTCAGGATACAGCTCACATTTACCAAGGTAAAAACAGTACTGACATCGCAAATTACAATCTGCTGAAGTTGGCTTAACTAATAATGAAAAATCTCTCATATTTTAAATCCTTCAACTCCCTGAGCCTCTTACGAAACTATTCATTTATACTACTTTTGGTGTAGCGTTGGCCGTCTCGGCCAATCCTTCCCGCAGGGAAGCTCGCCTTTAGGCGAGGTCATAACCACACCTAGGGCTGCGCCCGTCGCTTTTGCCTGAGACAGGCAACTCTACATCCCCAAAACAATTCAGGCACCTACATCATTTCTTCAAAATATTGCCGTTTTTTGAGAAAAACATTTTTATTTTTCCCTTTTCACTTTTCACTTATTCTGCAACTATACGCCGCTTGCATTTGTCAGGTCAATATTCATTAACAAATAATCACGAATACTGACAACTGCCTGCCCTTCGTAGCTCGAAGAGCGAAGTAGGGATAACTGATAACTAACAACTAAGTTTTTAAAGGTATAAATGTATCAAACAGATAAAATAAGAAATGTAGCTATTATTGCTCATGTTGACCATGGCAAGACCACACTGGTAGATGAACTTTTTAAACAGAGCGGTATGTTCCGAGACAACCAGGTTGTAGAAGAACGCCTCATGGACTCTGGTGATATCGAGCGCGAACGCGGTATTACTATTACTGCCAAAAATGGTGCTTTTCATTATAAAGACCACTCAATCAATATTATTGACACTCCAGGACATGCTGATTTTGGTGGACAGGTAGAGCGCGTTCTACAGATGGCAGATGGCGCACTACTTCTTGTAGATGCTCAAGAAGGGCCTATGCCACAAACTTTCTTCGTTTTAAAGAAAGCTTTAGCTCTTAACCTCCCTGTAATTGTTGTATTAAACAAAATTGATAAACCTGCTGCACGCCCAGACTGGGCAACAGATCAGGTGTTCGATCTCTTCGACAAGTTAGATGCACCTCACGATATTATGGACTTTGAAACCATCTATGCATCATCTATTGGCGGATATGCATCTACAGACTCTGAAGAGAAAGGCACTGACATGCGCCCGCTGCTGGACGCTATAATCGAACATATCCCTTGCCCAACAGGTGATCCTGAAGGACCTCTTCAATTACAAGTAAGCTCTATTGAGCATTCCCCATTTCTTGGCAGACTCGGCGTAGGTAAAATCACATCTGGTGCCGTTAAAGTAGGTCAGCCGGTAGTTGTTTCTGATGCCAAAGGCGAAATCAAACCAACTCGCATCACAAAAATATATCGTTTTAACTGCAACCAGAAGGAAGAGACCAAAGAGGCTATGCTCGGTGAAGTAGTCGCTATTGCTGGAACAGATAATATAGGTATAGGAGACACTTACACAGATCCGGATAACCCAATCCCTCTACCAGTCACAGAAGTTGATCCACCAACTCTTTCCATGACCTTTATGCCAAACACATCACCGTTTGCTGGCACAGAAGGCAAATTTGTAACATCTACTCATGTAGCTGAACGCTTAAAAAAAGAGGCTTTAGCCGATGTTGCACTACGAGTTGAAACATTACCTGACGGCTCTAGCTACAAAGTATCCGGCCGTGGCGAACTGCATCTCTCCATTCTGATCGAAAATATGCGACGTGAAGGTTACGAATTTCAAGTTAGCTGTCCAAAGGTTATTTTCCATGAAGAAAACGGCAAGCGCACAGAGCCATTTGAAGAGCTTACTATTGATGTAGCAGAGGAATATATGGGATCAGTAATCGAGAAGCTTGGTCAGCGCAAAGGTCAAATGCAGGAAATGACCCAGAACAACGGTATGACTAGACTTATCTACCGCATTCCAACTCGTGGTCTACTCGGATTCAAATCAGAATTTATGTCAGACACAAAAGGTATGGGTGTACTATCATACATCTTCTTGGAATATGCTCCTTATGCGGGCGATATGCGAAACCGTAAAAACGGCGTACTGATTGCAATGGATACATCAACAACTGTAGCCTTTGCCCTATTTAATCTACAGAAACGTGGTAAAATGTTCCTCGATCCAGGCATAAAAATATATAGAGGCCAGATCATTGGTGAACATTGCCGTGACAACGACCTTATAGTGAATCCTGCAAAAGGCAAACAGCTCACAAATATGCGCGCTGCTGGTTCAGATGAAAACGTAATACTTACACCACCAGTAAGAATGAGCCTAGAAGATTGCATCTCTTACATTAATGAAGATGAACTAGTTGAAGTTACACCCAAAAGCATAAGACTAAGAAAAGTATCAATTGAAAAAGATAGACGCAACAGCAATGGATAAGATGTCTATATAAGCAGTCTGTACAAAGTTTATGAAAGCAGATAATTACATCACTCATATAGTAGATAATCTTCATAACCTTGGAGTTCACTACGGTGATGTAATTCTTGTACACTCTTCATTTAAAGCACTAGGCAAGATTGACAATGGTATTGAGACACTTATTCAAGGTCTACTACAGGCCGTAGGGGAAGCCGGAACATTAGTTATGCCAGCACTAAGCTGGACACTACGTCCGCCAGAAATATTCAATCCAGCGACAACGCCTACGAACGTGGGTGCTATATCTGAATATTTCCGTACACGAGCCGGCACAGCAAGAAACATCCACCCTACACACTCAGTCTGCGCTATAGGCAAGATGGCGCACGAACTATTACGCGATGCAACATTAGACAATACTCCGTGCGGTCAACATTCCCCATTCCACAAAATTACCGATCTTGATAATGCAAAAATTATCATGCTCGGCTGCGGCCTCAAACCAAACACCACA
>DAOVUR010000086.1 GCA_030632465.1 bacterium
CAGCCGCCGGCAGATACTTTTTCATCATCCGCTCAATAGAGCGCGTAGATATAGCATCACCAGATCGATTCATAAAAACTGGCGCCATTCTATTCTTAGCCTTCTCGCCCCAAATCATACCACCTTTCATAAAGAGCTGACGTAACGCCTTACATGCAGGACTACCAAGCGGGCACATACGCTCCTTCTTACCTTTTCCACGTACAATAATCACACCCGACAAAAGGTCAACATTACGCCTAACAAGTGACGCAACCTCAGCCACACGTGCACCAGTGCTATAAAACACCTCAAGCATCGCCGTATCACGTAACATAGCATATTCAACATACGCTTCTGCCTGTTTCTTTGCCGGCAGTTGCCGCCATAACTTCTGTGGCACTGCCAACAAACGCTCCACCTCTGCTATCGATAAAAAATCCGGCAAACTCTGTTTCTTCTTTGGCGAACGTAGTCCAGCAAACGGATTAACATTAATATATTCTTCACGTTCTAGGAACTTATAAAAAGTACGCAACGATGACATTTTTCTGCTTGTTGTTGTTGCTGCATAACCTTTTTTCTGAAACTCCACCACAAATTTTCTAGCGAAAAACGTGTCAGTTTCCTCCCACTTAAAAGGAGGAAGCGCCTCATCGCCCCAACGAAAATGAGCAAACTGCATGATATCCAGCATATAACTAGATTGCGTATGCTTTGACGCATTACGCTCACTATCCAGATACTGCAAAAACTGCATTAACAATGGATCACTATCAGGTTTCATTATTCCCCCTTAATCAGCCCTCCTGTGCATCGTCTTCTTTTTTCACAGCTGGCTTTTTCACGGATGGTGGTTTCAACCCCAACGTATCAACAAGCTCACCATAATTAGATATGCTAGAGGCATAACGCTCCACAATACTACGTAACGCTTTCTGCTGACGTACAGATAGAAACTTCTTTGATGAAAACTGACCACTCAACGACTCATAGAAACCTTTATCATCATAAGTACGCTTCCCCTTTTTCACTGGCTCGCGCCACTCTGTAACTTGGCTTAAAGCTTCTAATAATACACCACTATCTTGATCATCAACAACTTCAACACCTTCTAGCCCTAGAGTATCTTTCACGGCCTCAAAATCAGGCATCAGAGAGGAATGAGCAACCACAACATTATTAAGCGCATTCAACTGTGCTGGCGTCAAACATCGATGTCCCTGTGCTCGTGCACGTAAAGAATCCACAAAATCACGAGCAGCTTCATCCATTTCCACCTCTGCCAATAGATCCATTTTCTTCAACGTACTCTCTTGTGGCGGCTGGAATTCAGGAGTGCTAAGCAACTTATCAAAACCTGTCTCTTTAATAATATCATCAATGCGCGAACTGCTATTATGGTAGTAGCAAGCGATCTTCAGTAAAGCATCAAGCTGACGTTGAGAAACTTCCTTCTCCTCATTATCCAAATCAGTTCTTATCGAATCAACAAAAATCTTATCGCTGTAAGTTCTTTTGCCACGCTTAACTTCGGGCGCCCAATCTGTCACATCCTCCAGAACGTCAAGCACTCGCCTTACCATATCCTGATCAGCAGGTGGCGCCTTGGTAGCCTCCATCCACTTCTCAAAATCACCGTAAAAGTCAGCAAGCATATTCTTCCACTCAAGCTTGCCGCCCTCAATCTCATCCAGCTGGTTTTCCATGTCGGCAGTAAACTTAACATTGAAGAGACTATCCAAAGTCTCGGTCAAGAACTGACTAACCTGCATCCCTAAATCTGTAGCTATCAAAGAACGATTCTGTCGATCAATATATTTTCTATTACTAAGAGTTGATATGGTCTGCGCATATGTACTAGGACGACCAACGCCGTTCTGTTCCATTTCTTTCACCAATGAAGCTTCACTGAAACGTGCTGGTGGTGCTGTCTCCTTCTCTTCCTGCAACCACTCAAGACACTCAAGATATTCACCTTCTTTTACTTCAGGAAGGTTCGCTAACTCACCTTCTTCAGGTTTTTTACCAATATCAGTTCCGCTAATCTTCATGTAACCAGCAAATTTTATAGCCGATACTGAAGCACGGAAAGTATAACTTCTCTCCGACTCACTTCCACCTTCAGCTACAGCATCAATCTCTGCTGAACGCTGTTCGACAACTGCTTTCTCCATCTGGCTAGCCACAAACCTTCTCCATATAAGATCGTACAGCTTCCATGCAACAGGATCTATCTTACCCTTGATGCTATCAGGTGTTTTGCTTACGTCTGTCGGACGAACAGCTTCATGCGCTTCTTGCGCTGAACCACGGCTCTTATAAAAGTTAGGCTTTTCCGGACAATACTTTTCACCAATCTGATCTGTAATATAGTTACGAACATCACTTATTGCCTCTTTGGAAACGGAGACAGAGTCTGTTCTCATATAGGTAATCAAACCAACTGTTCCACTACCAGAATCCATACCTTCATACAGCTTCTGGGCAATCTCCATAGTACGACGTGGCGAATACTGATACTTATTCGATGCCGCCTGCTGTAGCGAACTTGTGATAAATGGCGGTGGTGCTTTACGGTTCACATCACGAGTCTTAACTGTTGCTACGCGTAATTTGCGCTCTTTCAAGTCGGCAGTGATATTCTCTGAAAGCTCTACAGACTTAATCTCAGCCTTCTTGCCATCAATCTTAGTCAGCTTAACTTCAAATGGATCAAGTGGCGCAATCAACTTGCGGACATTAGCACCAAACACCCAGAACTTTTCAGGGATAAAATCTTTTATCTCCTGCTCACGTTCACATACAAGACGCAATGCAACCGACTGCACTCTGCCTGCACTTAGTCCACGTTTAAGGCGACGCCATAACATTTGGCTAACCTTGAACCCAACAATTCTATCCAAGATACGACGCGCCTGCTGTGCGTCAACACGATCCATATTAATCTCGCCAGGATTTTCAAACGCAGCCTTTACAGCACGTGGCGTGATCTCGTTATATTGAACACGAAAAAACGGCTTATCTTTTGCCTTAGCTGCTAATGCCGCCTGCAGATGCCATGCAATAGCTTCTCCCTCACGGTCCGGATCCGGCGCTAAGTAGATCTCATCACATGTGCCTACCGCCTTGCGTAGCTCATCAACAATCTTTTTCTTTCCTTTAGAGATCACGTAACTTGGCTTGAACTCCTTCTTAACATCAACACCAAGCTTCTTTTCTGGCAGATCACGAATATGCCCCACCGATGACTTAACAACATAATCTTTACCTAAGATCTTATTAATAGTCTTTGCCTTAGCAGGCGATTCTACAATTACAAGTTTCTTACCCATCGTTCAACTTCTCCTATGCATTAATTTGCGTTTTATATTTAAACTACAACTTCCCAATCTTTTCAACAATACGTCCCGGCAACATGCGTACCTGCTTTTTCATCTCTAAACCCATCAGAAGCGAATTCGTCTTTGCCGCTGGCAAGCCACTATTTCTAATAAGCGTATCTACGCCCAGCTCACCATCAACAAGAAGTTTTATTAAAACCTGCTCCTCTGCCGTAAACTCAACCTTAGGCACTAGCCTTGCTTTCATTGCCGATGATGGCAACAAACAATCAAACTCTTCCAAAACAGTATCAACACCTTCAACCAGTACAGCGCCATCACGGATAAGCTTATGCGGACCTGATGCTACCGCACTATCAATTCTACCCGGTACCGCAAAAACCGTACGCCCTTGATCCATTGCCTGATGCGCAGTAATCAAAGATCCACTTTTTGCACCTGCCTCAACAACAATAATTCCCATCGAGAGTCCGCTAACAATACGATTCCGCATCGGAAAAGTTGTCTTATCCGGTTTCTTTCCAAACGGAAACTCCGAAATAACAGCCCCGCGCTCGCTAATTTCACGACCTAACTCTCTATTAGCTGCAGGATAAAAACAGTTTAACGCGCCACCTAACACAGCTAAAGTACGGGCTTTGGCCTTTAAAGCACCACGATGCGCCACTGTATCAATACCAGTAGCAAGCCCACTTACAACCGTAAAACCTGCTCTGCCAAGATGAAATGCCAAATTCTCGCCAACATCTCTACCATAATGTGTCGGACGCCTAGTCCCCACAATCGCTATCCCGCGTGCATCCCTACTCTCTAATGTGCCTTTTATATACAGAGCCAAGGGCGGATCATGAATCTCTTTTAATGCCGCAGGATACTCTTCATCAATAAAAGTCACCAAATTTACCTGCATCGACTCCGCACGTTCAATCTCACCAGTCCAATCAACCTCATCCCGCTGCCGTATAATTGACGCTGATAATTCACGGCCAATCCCCTCTGCCTGCATCATATCAGACGCAGATGCCTCAAAAATCGCTACTGCTGACCCACAAACAGAAATAAGCGAACGCACCCCTACAGGCCCTATCTTGGCCATCATATTCAGAGCTATATATGCTTCACGTTCATTCATAAAAACCGCCTCATTCCTGTAATAAGCTGATGTAAATAGCATCTATTTTACACTGTTGCAAGATGAAACAGAAAAGAAAGGCAAAAAAGCAGAAAGCTAAAAGCTAAAATAGAAATCTTGTCAGAAAAACTATATCCTGCTAAGTTCCTAACAGAATCAACATATAACCCTATAGCAAATAACTACTGAGACTAACCCATGCTTATTGAAATTATTAAACAGAGCTTAATGATTACCGGCTTCGTCTTCACGATGATGCTAGTTATCGAATATCTAAACATCCTCTCCAAGGGTGAATGGGAAAAATCCCTCATGAAGCATAAGTGGGGACAATGGTTCTTATCATCATTCCTAGGCGCAACACCAGGATGCCTTGGTGCTTTTGCTGTAATCAGTCTTTATATGCATCGTGTGATCTCATTTGGTGCGCTAACCGGCGGCATGATCGCAACCTGCGGTGATGAATCTTTTGTAATGCTAGCTATGTTTCCAAAGCAGGCTTTGATAATTTTCGGCACACTTTTTGTACTAGGCGTTGTAGTCGGAATGATAACCGACTTATTATTTAAAGGGCGATTCACTAAACCAACAAAACACCTAGAGCAGTATGCCGCAGTACATAGCGAGCAGGCACGATGCGTACCATTTTCACGTAAAGAAATAGGCACTCAATGGAAAAACTGTTCACCACAACGCGGTTGGCTAACTCTATTTCTCTTAATATTCTTAACAGGTATTATCTCAGGACAGTTCGAACATAAACATCTAGGTGAAGTCAGCACTCCTGACCATATAGAATGCAACACAGAACATGACCATCAGACAGATGACCATACAGTACACGAAAGCCATGATGCACATGCAGAACACCCAACACACTCGGAAGATATACACACAGAAGATGGTAACTGGAACTGGATACGTGTAACATTGCTACTCACGGGACTTATTGGCCTCTTCATCATAATAAGCGTGCCAGATCACTTTCTTGAAGAACATCTATGGAATCATATTGCCAAAATACATATCTGGCGTATCTTCCTCTGGACATTAGGGGCACTATTCTTAGTAAAATTATTACTATCCCACGCACATATAGCAGACATTATAAACCAAAACCATATCCCTATGCTAATTATGGCCTGCCTACTCGGCATAATCCCAGAATCAGGGCCTCATCTAATTTTCGTAACGCTCTTTGCTGAAGGTGCCGCACCATTAAGTATTCTACTCGCCAGTTCTATAGCCCAAGATGGACATGGCATGATCCCTCTGCTATCTCATTCTCGACTCGCCTTTCTTGGAGTCAAAGCAATCAATATCCTGGTCGCACTCGCTGTCGGCCTGCTCGGCTACTATATGGGATGGTGATCGAGGAAGGGTAAAGTTAAAAGGGTAAAGGGTTAAATCAAAAGGACCGAGGTCTACTTAATCGTCCCCAACGGGCTTGCCTGTCGTGAGCTTGTCGAACCGGTCCCGTTGGAACGGAAGATTTTTGTTAAAAATAGCGTTTCAAACAAATCTTATTCACCCAAGCAGAAGACCGCAGAGGGTTTCCACAAACCTCTTAAGTTTACCGCTGCGTCATGACCCCTCTTTTTCTCCTCTTTTTTCTTGTCTAATCCCATTTAATAAAGATATAGTCCATTTAAATGAAAACTGTAATCATAATACCTACATATGATGAAAAGGATAATGTGCGACCTATCGCAGAGGCGGTCTTTAAAAACCTCCCCGACACTCACATACTTTTTGTTGATGACAATTCACCCGATGGTACTGGCGATATCCTAGATGCTATGTCAGACGACAACAGTGCTATTCAGGTATTACACAATGAAAAAAAGAATGGCCTAGGTCGCGCCTACATTGGTGGCTTCAAATGGGCACTCAAAAATAATTACGACTTAATCTTCGAAATGGATGCTGATTTCTCGCACGACCCAATAGAACTACCCAACTTTGTAAAGGCTGCGGAAAACGCAGACTTAGTACTCGGCTCACGCTATGTTGATGGCATCAGAATCACAAACTGGCCTATCAGCAGGCTAATTCTAAGTAAATCAGCATCCCTATATGTACGATTCATAACAGGCATTCCGACAACCGACCCAACTGGCGGCTACAAATGCTATAGCAGAAAAGTTCTAGAGACTATAGATCTCGATGCAATTGTAGCTAACGGATACTCATTCCAAGTAGAAATATCTTATAAAGCATGGATGCACGGCTTTACTCTAACCGATATCCCTATCACATTTGTAGATCGCCGTGCAGGTTACTCCAAAATGAGCGGCGGCATCTTTAAAGAAGCCGTGTGGCTTGTCTTGAAGCTCGCCTTAAAAAATCACTTCCGCAGAAAACCATTTGCAAAACAGAAATAAAAGGTAGGGCGGATGTTAAAGCTCACTATATACATTCACCCTTAATCATGAACGAAACCACAAAATATAAAACGACCATAATTGACATCATACGCGCCATGCGTCCACAACAATGGACAAAGAATGCTATCGTACTTGCTGCCTTTGTCTTCGCATTCTGGGATGAAGCGCAAGAGCTTACCCTAAGAAGTGGGCTAATCAGGGTCATTCCCGCAATGCTAATATTCTGTCTTGTATCCAGTGGCATATACTTAATCAACGACATCAGAGACATAGAGTCAGATCGTAGTCATCCAACAAAACGCTACCGACCTATAGCAGCCGGAAAAATATCTATCAAAATGGCCGGAATAGTGGCAGCCATCCTACTCACCACGTCCTTAATAGGCGCATGGTTTCTATCACCAATATTTCTACTAGTAATAGGCACATATATCACCATGCAGATCGTATACTCTGCCGGACTCAAGCATATAGCGCTAATAGATGTATTTGTCATTGCAACAGGCTTTGTCCTACGCGCCATTGCCGGTGCCGTTGTTCTAAACGTACAGATATCACCATGGCTACTAATCTGTACATTCATACTCGCACTCTTTCTCGCCCTATGCAAGCGACGTCACGAGATCATCAGCCTGAAATCAGACGACACCACCCAGCGACAAAGCCTAAACTCTTATGATGCACGGCTACTAGACCAACTAATATCAATTTCCGCAGGTGCAGCAATAGTATTCTACTCAATATATACACTCTGGCCAGACA
>DAOVUR010000046.1 GCA_030632465.1 bacterium
ATGATGAGCGTGGACAGAACTGTCGGTACTGTAGTCATTATGTATATAATCCTTTTGCTCAGCGGTGTGAGTTGCATAAGAAGTTTGTGGAGGCAACTGATATGTGTGATGATTTTAAAAGCAGTGAATAACTAATAGCGAATAGTGAATAGTGGAGGATCTGTTTTCTAGTAAATGGAAAAGGGGAGTTCCACATGGATAGGCAGGATGATCAGGATGCGGTGCTCTATGAAAAAGGTTTTACCACGAATCGCACGAATTACACGAATATTGGCGACGGTGCTGCTTTGCGGTAATGGCGTGTATTCTGAAGGCGGTGCGCTTAAAAAAGATTCTGATTAAAAATAACTGTTCGCTAATTCTTAGTTTTTATAATCCGAGGAATTGTATTGCGGAACCGCACAGGAGTATTGTTAGGCCTGCGAGGGCGTGGGTGTAGCGTTCTAGTTTTGCTAGGGGTGCAAAGCTTATGCCGTATACTGACATTAAGACAACGCTCATCATGGTGGCAATTGTTACTATGCTAAAGACTGCGGTTACGATGAGTAGTCCGAAGAAGTTTTGTTGTGCTGCTGGATACATGAGTATAGGTATTAAGGGTTCGCATGGGCCAAAGACGAAGATTGCGAATAGTACCCAGGGCGTGATACTTTTCTTTTTGTTAGGATGTGCGTGTAGGTGGTCTTGGTGGTGGGTATGCATATGTTCATGGGCAATACCATCGTTGTGTGCATGGAGATGTGCGTGTGGCTTGTTGCGGATGGCGCGTTTTACTCCCCATATAAAGTAGACTGCGCCAAAAGCGATTAGTGCCCATGCTGCTATGTTACCTCTGAATGCTTCGAATATTTCTAGATTTGTTACGGCTAGTCCAAATGCGATACCGATAAAGCCAAGGATAACGGAGCTTAGTACATGACCTAGTCCGCATAAGAATGTGATCAGCGTGGTTTTTTTGAGTGACCAGTCGCCTGATTTTGACATTACGATGAATGGCAGGTAGTGGTCTGGCCCGAATAGGGTGTGAGTAAAAGCGATAACTGCTGCGGCTGTAATAAGTGGTATCATGTTTTTCTTAGTAGTCGGCCTTCATGTTTAGAGTTCTGGCTACTTCTTTCTTTTTTTAATGGGTTGTGCCGTCCTGTTTGAATAAGTAACGGCTTCTATGGGTTATTTCCCTAAAGTTATCCAAGCTAGCGATATGAGTGGTGGAAGTGACATTATGATCGGAACAATGAAAAGCGCGCGCCTGTATTCCTTGGTGACTAATCCGTAAACTGAGATACATAATGATATGATGGCAAATATTACTCCTGCAAGAATTAGGGTCCAGCCTAGTTCTTCGTGATATGTGATTTTGAATTTAGACACAAAAAACCCAAAGATAATGCTTACCCATGTATAGATACTCCAGCGAGAAGCAAGGTCTAGCAGTTTTGAGCTATCATCAACAGGTTCTTCTTTTTTCATTATATCTGTTTCCTACTGTTTATTTGTTAAGGTTGTTAAGTTAATAGAAAAGGTGATGACCTGCAAGTTGTTTCGATTTCTAATAGGGAAGTTTTTATGTAAAAACTATTTTTTCATAGGTTGTGCTTATTGGGGGATACGTGGTATTATATTGGTTTTATGTTTAAGAAATAGGTAGGAGAGTGAATAATGGCTGACTGGCAGAAAAATATGGATAGTTTCTTTGCTGAAAGTGACGAGACGAAGAAGAATAAAGATGTGACTGATTTTATGCGTTTTGTTCGGGATACTGCTATACCTGCTTTTAAGGCGTTACGTGAGCAGCTGGAGAAGCATGGACGTGAGTTGTCTATTAAGGAGACTGCATCATCGGTAACAGCTCGTGTTAGCAATGCTGGTACGGAAGAGTTGGTGTATGGTGTTTATGGGCGACTATTGCCTGGTGGGGTGTTGCCTTATGCTGAGGTGAAATTTCGCGAGCGTAATGGATTGAAGATTATCAAGGTTGAAAGCATGATTCGTAGTGGTGAGTCTAACTATGTGATGAGTGATGTTAAGAAACAAGAGGTTATCGATAACTTTTTGGATCATTATATGCGGGCAATAAAACCGGTATAGGTTATGGGTAAAAAGTTTGATAGAAAACTTGACTTATAGGGGGTAAAAGTACGAAACTCCTTCGGCAAGTCGCAACTTGTGGCTTATTACATTGGTAAAGGTTATTTTTGATAAAATTATTGTATCTGAGAGGTTAGCGTGAAAAACGATTTTATAGATTCTTTTATGGATAATTTTCAGCACGAGGGGCTGACATTTGATGATGTTTCGTTGGTGACGCAGTATGCTGATTTCCTTCCTGATTCGGCGAACATTACGAGTCGCCTAACTTCACGTATTAATGTGAATGTTCCTTTTATTAGTGCCGCAATGGATACGGTGACCGAGTCTGATATGGCTATTCAGATGGCGCTTTTAGGTGGTATTGGTATCATCCATAAAAATTTACCAGTGGAAGAGCAGGTGCGGCAGGTTGCCGATGTTAAGCATCACTTGCATGGATTGATCCGGTCGCCAATTGTTTATCGTGATACAGATACTATTGAGTATGTTGAGGCGGAGAAGGAGCGTGAGGGGTATCGTTTTAGCGGGTTCCCTGTGCTAGATGAAAATGACAAGCTTGTTGGTATGCTTACATCAACAGATTTCAAGTTTGCAGATGATAAGTCGACTCTTCTTCGTGATGTTATGTCCAAAGATGTTGCAGCAGCACCTGCGGATACTGATGTACAGCAGGCGTATAATTTAATTATGAAGCGTCGTATTGGTAAGTTACCGCTAGTTGAGGGTGACAAGCTTGTGGGATTATATAGTTTTAGTGATGTTAGTACGCTGGTCCGGAATGTGAAGCCGTTTTATAATCGTGATGATCGTTATCGCCTGAGGACAGGGGCAGCAGTGGGGCCTGGTGATTATGATAGAATTTCTGCATTGGCTGATGCTTCTGTGGATGTTGTTGTGGTTGATAGTGCTCATGGGCATTCTTCTAATATTATTGAAACAGTTAAGTGGATTGTTAAGAATCATCCTAAGATTGATATCATTGCTGGTAATGTTGCGACTGCAGAGGGTGCGGTGGCGCTTCGTGATGCAGGCGCACATGCGGTTAAGGTTGGTATTGGGCCTGGCTCGATTTGCACAACACGTGTTGTTTGCGGTGTTGGTGTTCCACAGGTGACGGCGGTTTATCATTGCGCGAAGGCGCTTGAAGGTAGCATCCCTGTTGTGGCCGATGGTGGTATTCGTCATTCGGGTGATGTTCCTAAGGTGATTGTTGCGGGTGCTGATACGGTGATGCTTGGTTCTATTCTTGCTGGTACAGATGCAAGTCCGGGCGAGAAGATTTTACATCAGGGCAGACAGTATGTGGTTTATAGAGGAATGGGTAGCTTGACAGCAATGCGTGAGTCGGCAGGCAGTCGCGAGCGTTATAGTCAGGGTAAAACGTCTGAGGAAGAGTTGGTGCCGCAAGGTATTGAAGGTATTGTTCCTTATTCTGGTACAGTACAGAAAGTTATGACGCAGTTTTGCGGCGGGCTCCGTGGGTCATTGGGATATTGTGGATGTCGGACAATTCCTGATTTGCAGGAGAATGGTAAATTTGTACGAGTTTCTATTGCTGGCTTGCATGAAGCGCATCCGCATGATGTGAAGATAATGAAAGAAGCACCAAACTATAGATCGTAGAAAAATAGTGAATAACTAATAGTG
Organism: bacterium; assembly: GCA_030632465.1. Classification (GTDB taxonomy): domain Bacteria; phylum Verrucomicrobiota; class Kiritimatiellia; order UBA8416; family CAMZLY01; genus CAMZLY01. The sequence goes on from DAOVUR010000046.1 coordinate 3,739, forward strand.
AATAGTGAATAGTTATTGTGCCTACTGCGTAGAATAGTTACTATTATTAGTTTGCTGGACATTTCGGCTCCGCTCAATGACCAGTTACGGTACAGTTATCAATTTTAAATAAAAAATAAAGAGTTAAAATATGAGTGATGTAGCATTTGATATGATTTTTAAGATTATTGGTGGATTAGCAATTTTCTTGTTGGGTATGAAGAACATGTCTGAAGGTATGCAGGCTGTTGCTGGTGACGGATTGCGTAGAATGATTAATGCAGTTACTAATAATCGCTTCAAGGCATGCGGTATGGGTGTTCTTGTTACTAGTATCGTGCAGTCAAGTTCTGTAACAACAGTTATGGTTGTTGGATTTGTAAGTGCGGGCCTTATGTCGCTTACTCCGGCGATTGGCGTTATTATGGGTGCCAATGTTGGAACAACTATTACTGCCTGGTTGTTGGTTCTGGAGATCGGAAAGTGGGGATTGCCTATTCTTGGAATTGCTGCATTTTTCTATCTCTTCTCTAAGGGTGAACGTCTACGTTATATCGGCATGGCTATTATGGGTGTTGGTATGGTCTTCTTCGGGTTAGAAATGATGAAGAGTGGCCTGAAGCCAATGCGTACTATGCCGCAGTTTATTGAATGGTTTTCTCACTTTCAGGCAGATAGTTATTGGGGCATTCTGAAATGTGCTATGATGGGTTGTGTGTTGACCTTTATTGTGCAGTCAAGTTCGGCTACAGTTGGTATTACCATGGGCTTGGCATCTAGTGGTATTATTGGATTCCCGACAGCTGCCGCATTGGTTCTGGGCGAAAATGTAGGTACAACAATTACCGCTTTATTAGCATCAATCGGGCGTTCAACTGATGCTAAGCGTGCGGCATACTCGCATACGATATTTAATATTCTTGGCGTAATCTGGATTACAACTGTATTCCTTTTGTATATTAAATTGATTACAAGGGTTGTGGGGCATGATCCAGGTATGATGGTGTTGCAAGATGGCAAAGAAACATTTCCATATATTCAGGGCGGAATAGCGTTAGTACATTCAGGCTTTAATATTGCCAATACTTTATTTTTCCTTCCATTTGTTCCGTTGTTGGCTAAGTTGGTGATTAAGCTTGCGCCAGAGAAGAAGGAGGAAGAGTTTACTCATCTGGAATATCTTGATGCTAGTATGATTGATTCGCCAGTACTTGCTATTCAGGAGTCACACACTCAGATAGTCCGTATGGGTGATCATGTCGATGAGATGATGACTATGTTAAAGACTGCTATTACCTCTAAGGATATCGATGAGGATCTGACGCGTAAGATTTTCCATCGTGAAGAGATTCTGGATGAAGTACAGAAAGAGGTAACGGAGTTCTTAGGGCATATGTTTGCCGGGAATATGACTGCTGATTTAGTTGAGAACTGTCGTATGCAGTTGCGTATGGCTGATGAGTATGAATCGATTAGTGATTATGTAGCAATGATTCTTAAGCTGCATTTAAAGAGTAAGAAGACTGCTGTACGTTTCACTGAAGAAGGTTGGCGTGATATGCTGTCGTTACATGACAAAACAGCGGATTATATTGAGCTGGTTAATTTATGTGTTAAAGAGGAACGTAGCGAGGGGTTAACTAAGGCTCGGGTAAATGGCGATGCTATTACGTTCGACATGAAGGAAGCACGTGACAAGCATCTTGATCGCTTGGCCCATAAACAGACGGATCCGTTGGCGAGTTTGATATTTATTGATATGCTTAATGCGTATAGACGTGTTAAAGATCACGGCTTGAATATTGCAGAAGCTGTTGCTGGAGAGAAGTAAAAAATATAGTGAATAACTAATAGTGAATAGTGAACAGCTATAGAATCATTTTTAAAGCTGATGATACCTTTTTAAAAAATAAAACTATTACGTCAAAATATGGCGTATATTTATAAGTAGGAGTACAAAAGATGAAGTTATTTGTTCCTAAAGAGCTAGATGCTAGTGAGGCACGTGTTGCAATGGTGCCAGAGGTTGCAAAAAAGCTAGTAGATCTTGGTGCTGAACTAGAGGTAGAGGCTGGACTCGGTCTCTCTATTTTGTGTTCGGATGAAGAGTATAGCAAAGTCGGTGCAGTTATTGTTACTGATAGAGTTGCTGCGATGAAGTCTGCTGACATTGTTTTACGTCTTTCTGCTCCTACAGAAGATGAAATAGAGCTTTTGAAGGAAGGCTGTATCAGTGCTAGTTATCTTGACCCATTCCGTCAGCCACAACTTCTCGCTAAATTTGCCGAATGTAAAGTTAGTGCAATCTGCATGGAGATGATTCCGCGCACAACATTGGCGCAGAAGATGGATGCGTTAAGTTCGCAAGCCAATTTGGCTGGGTATGTTGCTGTAATTATGGCATCAGAGCGTCTCCCTAAGATGTTGCCCATGATGATGACACCGGCTGGTACGATTTCTCCTGCTAAAGTATTTATTATTGGTGCTGGAGTTGCTGGCTTACAGGCTATTGCTACAGCCAAGCGACTTGGTGCTCGAGTAGAAGCTTTTGATACCAGGCCTGTTGTGGAAGAGCAGGTGCAGTCGTTGGGTGCACGTTTTGTTAAGGTTGATCTTGGTGAGACAGGGCAGACAAAAGATGGGTATGCCAAGCAGTTGACTGATGAGCAACTTGCATTGCAGCGTGATGCAATGGCAAAGGTCTGTGCAAGTTCCGATATCGTTATCACTACAGCGCAGATATTTGGAAGAAAAGCTCCCGTGATTGTTACGAAAGAGATGCTTAAAGGTATGAAGCCGGGTAGCGTTGTTGTTGATATGGCTGCTGATACTGGTGGCAATGTTGAGGGAACAGTACTTGGTAAAGAGGTTGATATTAATGGCGTTAAAGTTGTTGGTATTGCTAATCTACCGGGGCAAGTGCCTGTGAATGCTAGCCAGATGTATGCGAGTAATCTTGGTAGTTTGATTATACACTTTTGGGATAAGGAAGAAAAAGTTTTCAAGTTGAATATGGAAGATGAAATTATTCAGGGTTGCTTGATTGCTCATGATGGCGAGATCACTAATGATGCCCTTAAGGAATTAGTCGAAAAAGAGAATGGGGGAAAGGCATAATGTTAAAGAGATACTTTATGGCATTAGCAGCAGTAGTATTGCTGAGTAGTAGCATGCTCATTGCGGAAGATGAAACATTGTTTAATCTGACGTCAGGCGGTAAAGATATAGTTGTGTCGATTGATGGTGATACTGTTACTATGAGTGTGAAAACTGGTGCGGGTGTAGAGGAAGCAGTCATAGATAATCAAGTTATGGTAGATGAAGTTGTTGACATGGTTGAAGCTGAAGTTGTTGCCGCTAAGGTAGCAGAGGCAACGGAAGTTTCGGAAACGGTAGAAACATCGGGAGCGGTTGAGATAACAGAGGTTGAAGAGGATGCGCTAATACCAGTTATGGAATTGTCGGATGAGGTTATCGCCGTTCCAGAAGTTACGGAAGTTGTGGTAGTGCCTACTGTTAAAGTATCAGTCGAGATGGTTGATGCAGAAAATGCAGTGGTGGTTGATGCTGAGGAATCAAGTAGTGCTATTTCTGGATCTACTATGGGAATGCTATTTTTTGTATTCATCTTAGCTATTTTTCTTGGGGTTGAGTTGATTGCAAAGGTTCCGTCGCAGTTGCATACACCGTTGATGTCAGGATCGAATGCTATCTCTGGTATTACTGTAGTTGGTGCATTGTTGGCGGTGAGAAGCAGTGTAGCTGGTGGTCATGAGAAGTTGGCTGTTGTGTTAGGGGTGCTAGCTGTTGCGTTCGCTATGATCAATGTGGTTGGTGGATATCTTGTGACCGATCGTATGTTGGGCATGTTCAAACATAAAGACTAAAGGATTTTATAATGACAAAAACAATTATTCCGTATCTATATATTATTGCTTCGGTCCTGTTTATCTTCGGTCTGAAAATGTTGGGCTCAGCAAAGACTGCTAGGCGTGGGAATCTTATATCTGCTGGTGGTATGCTACTGGCAATTGTAGCTGCTTTACTAACCTCTGGATTATCGTATCAATGGATCTTGGTTGGCGCGATTATCGGTTCTATTATCGGTGGTGTTGCTGCACGTATGGTGAAGATGACATCTATGCCTGAGATGGTAGGACTGTTTAATGGGTTTGGTGGCGCGGCTAGTTTGCTTGTAGGTTGGGCTGAGTATCAAAAAGGTATAGGTTTTGATACAATGAATAGTTTTAGCTTTCAGTCGGTTGCTATCTATCTGACGGTGCTAATTGGTGGGGTGACTTTTTCTGGTAGCATGATTGCCTATGGAAAATTATCCGAGAAGATTACTGGCAAGCCAGTTATGTTCAAGGGGCAGCAGGTTATTAATACTGCTATTTTATTGGCACTATTAATTGCTGGTATTGTTTATACTATGAACCCTGCAGCACATGGTTTTATCTTTCTTCTTATTGTTGTTTTATCGGTTGTATTAGGCGTGCTTTCTGTTATTCCTATTGGTGGTGCAGATATGCCTGTGGTTATTGCGCTTCTTAATAGTTATTCCGGTTTGGCTGCATGTGCGGCAGGTTTTGTGATTCAGAATAATGTCCTGATTGTAAGCGGGTCGCTTGTTGGTGCGAGTGGTATTATCCTGACAAAGATTATGTGTAAAGCGATGAATCGTTCTCTGGCTAATGTTTTATTTAGTGGGTTTGGTTCCGCAACAACTTCCAGCGGCGGTGGTAGCTATCAGGGTGAGGCTAATCCTATTAGCGCGGAAGATACCTACTATATTCTGGAAGCTGCTAATTCAGTAGTATTTGTTCCTGGTTACGGTATGGCGGTTGCGCAGGCACAACATGTCGTGCGTGAACTTGCTGAGTTACTGGAAGCCAATGGTGCAGAGGTGAGTTTTGCTATTCATCCAGTTGCCGGACGTATGCCGGGACATATGAATGTTCTACTGGCAGAAGCGAATGTTCCTTATGAGCAGTTGACTGTACCTGATGATATTAATCCTACAATGGAGATGGTAGATGTCGCCATTGTTATTGGTGCTAATGATGTGGTTAATCCTGCTGCACGTGATGATGAGCAGAGCCCGCTCTATGGAATGCCGATTATTAATGTTGATAAAGCACGCACTTGTATTGTGTTGAAGCGTAGTTTGAATCCTGGTTTTGCTGGGGTTGATAATCCATTATTCTTCAATGATAACACGCGTATGCTCTTTGGTGATGCTAAGGCAACTATTTCATCACTAGTTGGCGAATTTAAAGAATAAAGTAGGTTATTTTGGTTATCGATAACCAATGCCACATTTTTCTAGAAAGATTACTTATTAAAAAACATATAACAAAGACAGAGATCAACGAATTACCAATGCGCTGGTATGATGGCCCAATTCATTTAGTATCAACTCCAGAAAATGCTATAGCGGCAGCTAAATCTTTGAAAAAAGAGAAGGTGCTGGGGTTTGATACAGAGACTAGGCCAGCCTTCAAGAAGGGGATAAGTTATGACCCTTCTCTTTTGCAACTAGGCGGCAAGAAAGATGTATATATTTTTCAGCTAGCACTCACGGGTATGCCTGATGAATTAAAGTATCTTTTATCCAGCGAAAAGATCATCAAGTCAGGTGTGGCGATTAGGCGTGACGTAAATGACCTTTACAAGATGTCGGAGTTTTCTCCTGATGGATTTTTAGAATTGGCTGATTGCGCAAAGTCTGCTGGTATAAAAAACTTGGGTCTTAGAGGTATGGCTGCAATTCTGTTAGAGTTCCGCATTTCTAAGAGGGAGCAGCTTTCTAACTGGTCTAAAAAAGATCTCACTGATAGTCAGCTTAGGTATGCCGCAACGGATGCGTGGCTGGGCCGTGAAATCTATCTCCACATGAAAAAGCATAAGATGCCTATATCTGAATTTTCTGCATTTGATAACTGTTCAGTGCTCTAGTTCAGAAAGTTAAGAAACGGGTTGGCTGGGTTTGGCGACAGTTGTTGTGGGGACTTCACGTTTGCTACATATAAAGCACGAAATATCAGCTTGTGAGTATCATCTATATCAAAAGGCTCTATTTTATAGATTCCCATATCAAAATAGAAATGAGTATCGCAACTTCTGTTTACTACCATATTGCATTTCATTGTATGTAAGGCATTCATTACAGTCCCTCCTGTTACTGTTGTTAGTAGCATTATGAGTGCCAAAAATCGTTAACTCACTGTAAATAGGCTCGTATATTCATAAAATTACAAATTATTGACATTAGCAGGATGCGTTTACCTCTTTTCTGAGAAATAATTCTCGTTTATAACTGCAACGTGAAGATGTTATGAGACATGTTTATTGTCTGGAGCTGTTATTTAATTTTGCTCTTTTCTTGTAAGTTACCACTATTGTTGTCATGATGTGAATCACTTCAAAATATAAGATAAAGGAACCATTTGATGAGTGATAATGGAAGTAAACGTATATATTTATGCGGTCCAATTATGGACGAGACTGAGGGTAAGGCTGTTGAGTGGCGACAGATGGCGCATGAAAAGCTGGGTGATAATTTTACTATACTTGACCCGATGCGACGTAATTTTAAGGATCGTGAAGTTGATAGCGCAAATGAGATCGTAGAGTTTGATCTGCAGGATGTCAGAGATGCGGATATTGTACTTGTCAATTATAGCAAGAATTCTATTGGTACCTCCATGGAGGTTTTTTATGCCTCAAATGATTTAAAGAGATTTGTAGTGGCATTTTCTCCCTTTCCTTTTAAGGAGTGTAGCCCGTGGATGGTTAGGTTTTGTACGAAAATTTTACCGACACTAGAGGATGCTGTAGATTATATTAATGAGCATTTTGTGCTACAGCATAAGGTGTGAAAATAGTGAATAGTGAACAGTGAATAATGAATAATAAAGGTTGAGAATTATGATTAATAGGGAAGAAAATAGTAATAGATCAAAGTCTGGTTGTCTTTGGACTGCGGTAATTTGCTTTGGCCTTGTTG
>DAOVUR010000120.1 GCA_030632465.1 bacterium
GTATTAGTTTTGGATGCCGCAGGAAAGCAGATTGGCAGAACTGGTTATCAGCCTGGTGGTCCTGAAAAGTATATTGAGCATATAAAAGAGATACTTGCTAAGAAAAAATAGTCATCAGTATTAAGCGGTCTATCTGCAGTTAAACTTATGGCTTATTAGCACTATTATGTTGATATTAAATACTTTTACCACTAAATTTGTTGGTGGTAAAAGTGTTTTATTATGGTCTACTAAAAGCAGAAACTAATGACTGAAAACTAAGAAGCAGAAAAAATAGGAATATTATGAATGTAGAAGTGTGTGATGGTATAGATTGGGTGGGGCATGTTGATTGGTCGATTAGGGATTTTCATGGGTATCAGACCGACCGTGGATCAAGTTATAATGCATATCTTGTGCGTGATGAAAAGGTTGCTTTAATTGATGCAGTAAAAGCTCCGTATGCTGGAGAGTTGCTGGATAACATTAAGTTACTGGTTGATCTTGATAAGGTTGATTATGTGGTATGTAATCATGCGGAGCCTGATCATTCTGGTGGATTGCCTGCTGTGATGCGGGAGTGTGTGAATGCTATCCTGCTTTGTAACGAGAAGTGCAAGAAGGCATTGTCACAACATTTTGATACTTCCATGTGGAAGTTTCAAGTAGTGTCTGATGGCGAGACTCTTAGCCTGGGTAATAAAACTTTGTCTTTTATGGACACGCCACTTGTGCATTGGCCAGAATCGATGTTCACATTTATTCCTGAAGATAAAATTCTATTCTCTATGGATGCTTTTGGGCAACATTATGCAACAGCAGGTAGATTTGATGACCAGGAGCCGCTTGAGGTTATTATGGCGGAAGCAAAAACATATTTTGCTAATATTGTCATGCTTTACAGTAAGCCTATTCAGCGTGCATTAGATCGCACGAAAGATCATGACATAGAGATCATTGCGCCGAGTCACGGAATTATATGGAGAAGTCATATAGCGACTATTCTTAAAGCATACCAGGAGTGGGTTCAGTTGAAACCGCAACCTAAGGTGCTGGTTATTTATGACACCATGTGGAAGAGTACCGAGTTGATGGCAGAGGCTATTGTTGATGGTGTGATCGATTCTGGTGCTGATGTTCGTATGTTCAATGTTAGAGCAAATAATATGACAGTTATGGCTACGGATATTCTTGATGCTTCGGCAGTGGCTTTTGGTTCACCTACATTGAATATGACTCTTATGCCGCAGATGGCAGCAATTCTTACGTATCTGACTGGGTTGAAGCCTGCAGGCAAAGATAGTTTTGCTTTTGGCTCGTATGGGTGGTCATCTGGTGGAACCAAGGCTGTGGAAGAGTATTTGGTTAAGATGAAGATGAATGTAGTTCGTGAACCTATTAATGCGCAGTTTGTACCAACTCCTGATGTTATTGCTGAGTGTCGTGCTGCAGGTGCTGACTTGGGTAGGCGGGCTCTTGATAAGATGGTGGATAGTGAGTAGTAACTAACTAAACAAGTTTACAGTAGATAGGATTAAGAAGGTTAACAGGATGAAAAAAATTATATATATTTTGATGTTGTTGGTGGGCATAGCTGGTAGTGCTATTGCTCAGTTTGATGATCCGTTTACTGTGTCAGTGGCGCTGGATAAGTCAAGTGTGGGTGCTGAAGTGGTTGTGGTGTCATTTACGGTACCAGATGTTCATCATCTATATAAAGATGTGATTGTGGTTAAAGCTACTGATGGCATATCGTTGAAAGCGGATGATCTTCCTGTAGGTAAGCAGGAGTATGATGCGTTAACTGAGAAAAACATTGCGGTGTATAAAGCTGATACAGTGCAGCGGTATATTTTGAGCGGTGTGGTTACGGATAGCTCGACAGTTACGGTTGAATATCAGGGGTGTAGTGGTAGTTTATGTTTCGCGCCTGAATCTAGAACTTTTAATATTATGTCGGGCAAGGAGATTCCCGCTGCTGACCCGGAAGGGACTGTGACGGAAGTTGTTGCCGATAGTGGTGACTGGCGTGCTACTGCTGATAAGTTTGAAGTTGTGAATTCTGCATCTGGATATCTTGGGGCTAGTGATTTTATTGCTTTTCTTAATGGCTCCGGATCTAGTGGGTTTGGTGAACGTGGGATATGGCTTACGATTTTGCTTATTCTGCTAGGTGGTATGGCTCTTAATTTGACACCTTGTGTGTTGCCGATGATACCGATTAATATTGCCATTATTGGAGCTGGTGTTCAGTCAGGTTCGCGTACACGTGGATTTCTGCTTGGTGGTGTATATGGTGCAGGGATAGCTTTTGTATATGGTGTCTTGGGCTTGGCTGTTATTCTTACTGGTGCTAAGTTCGGTTCGCTTAATTCTTTACCTATTTTTAATTTTGGGATAGCCCTACTATTTGCGGGGCTGTCGCTATCTATGTTTGGGTTATTTAATATTGATTTAACTAAGTTTCAGGGCAAGATGGGGAATGAGTCTAAGAAGCGTGGCGGGTTACTGCCTACATTTCTTATGGGCGGTGTTGCTGCCTTACTAGCTGGTGCGTGTGTTGCGCCTGTGGTTATCTCTGTACTTCTGCTTGCGACTCGTTTGTATCAGGCGGGAAATGTTGCTGCTTTGCTGTTGCCATTTATTTTAGGGCTTGGCATGGCGCTTCCGTGGCCATTTGCTGGTGCTGGTTTATCATTCTTGCCTAAACCTGGGCAGTGGATGGAGCGGATTAAACAGCTGTTTGGTGTGATTATTATGGTGGCGGCATTGTATTATGCTTTTGTTGGATTTCGTATAATCAAAAGTAGAACTCCAAAAGATAATTTAACGGAGGTCTCGCAGGCGGCAAGTAAAGACAATTTTGCTGAGATGTTACAGGCTGCAGAAAAAGATGGTCGCCCAGTGTTGATTGACTTCTGGGCTACATGGTGTAAGAACTGCGCCAAGATGGAAAAGACAACATTTCATGAAGAAGAAGTGATGAGCAATATGGAAAAATTCTTCTTTATTAAATATCAGGCTGAAGATATGAATGCAGCGGAGATTAAGGCTGTGTTAGATTACTATAATGTTAAAGGGTTACCTACCTATATTACATTACGCCCGAAAGAGTAGGGGGTGTTGAGGCCTACGGTATTAAAGGTGTGGCAGGTGGAAAAATCGATTATGATTACGATTACGATTGTGATTACGATGAAGTGGAGATTAAACTTTGATGAAAACTATAGATGATAGTCGTAAACTTAATATAGTTATTGTCGGAGCGTCTGGTGACTTAGCGCGAAGAAAGATATTCCCCGCACTCTTTGCTTTATACTGCCAGGGATATCTGCCGGATAAGTTTAGTATCTTCGGCTTCGCAAGGTCGAAGATGGATAATCAGTCCTTTCGCGATAAAATCACCGAGCATTTAACATGTCGCTATGCGCCTGGTCAGGAGTGCGCAGAACGCATGGATGAGTTTCTTGCGGCATGCAGTTATCTGTCGGGCGACTATGGTGATGTGGAGGCATTTAGGCGGCTCAAGGGCGAAATGGATAGTGTACCATCTGATTCACAGCCTAACTGTTTGTTTTATATGGCTGTTCCGCCATCAGTCTTTCTGGATGTAGCAAACTCGATAGGTACTGCTGGGATGATCTATGATGAATCTACTGAGGCGTGGTCTAGGGTTGTGATCGAGAAACCGTTTGGTCGTGACCGGGCATCTTCTGACGAGCTTACGGCTAAGTTGGGAGGTGTTTTTACTGAGGAGCAGATATATCGGATTGATCACTACTTGGGTAAAGAAGTTGTACAGAATTTATTAGTGCTTCGTTTTGCTAACCTCATATTTGAGCCGATCTGGCGACGCGAATATATTAGTCGTGTAGATATATCATGGTCAGAGGATCTTGATGTTGCGGGACGTGGTGGCTATTTTGATGAGTATGGTATAATTCGTGATGTCATGCAGAATCATCTTTTACAGATGCTGGCACTTATTGCGATGGAACCACCTGCGGTCTTGAATGCGCGAGATATTCGTGATGAGAAAGTTAAAGTTTTAAGAAGCATTGCGCCGATCGTTATGAACAACCTTGTGCGTGGTCAGTATTGCGCTGCAACAGTTGATGGGGTAGAGCATATTGGCTATACAGAGGATGATAGTGTGCCTTCAGATTCATCTACTGAGACATATGCAGCAGTTATACTGAATATTCGTAATGCGCGCTGGGATGGCGTGCCATTTTTTATGCGTGCAGGAAAAGGGTTAGCAGCAAAGAGCACGGAGATATCTATCTACTTTAGGGATGTGCCTGGTAATATGTTTTGCGATGCTGCTGGCTGCCCTGGTGTTAATAAGTTGAAAATCCGGATTCAGCCAGATGAAGCAGTAATATTGGAAATAAACAATAAGGCGCCTGGTCTAGGTTTCGAGCTGACTAGGCAGAGTCTTGACTTACACTACAAGAACGTGTTTAATGAAGAAATTCCAGATGCATACGAGAGTTTGTTGATTGATGTTTTGCAAGGTGAAGAAAGTCTTTTTATTAGACATGATGAGCTTGCTGCGGCATGGGATATATTTACGCCGATTCTACATGCTGTTGAGGAGAGTGGGATCAAGCCGGAGTTATATGATTTTGGTAGTAATGGGCCAATAGCGGCATGCGAGATGTTTGCGGAAGAATGTGGTATAAAGTTTGATAATGATGAACTAAGGAGAGAAAGAATGAGTCATAAATGTGATGAGCAAAAGCATAAAGGTCATCTTTGTGTATTAGCTAGCGAGAAAAAGTTTGATGAGTTACAGACGTTAGTAAAAGACGCTAAATTTGTATGTTTTAATTGTGGGCGTGTTGCACATGATGAAGGAAACCTTTGCAATCCAATGCCTTTAAAAGGGTGAAGGGTAAAATTGTAGCCAGGAGCTAGGATTCAGAGCTATTCTGAGTTTTGGTTGCTGGCTTTTTTATTTTCTAGTAAAACAGCTTTCCAAAGCTGTTTAGGTCAGCATCGGAGTGCTGATTTACTATCCCGAACAGGGAGCGACCGCTGCCACGCGGTCTTTCGGCTACACCGTCAAGGCGGAGTACTGATTTACTTTTATTGTGTAAGCTCTTTAGAATTATTGATGCTTCTCTTTAATTGCATTTAACTGTAGTACAGCTTCTTTATCTCTAGGGCGACCCATGGCTTCTTTTGCCTTTATGAGAGCATTAATGGTTAGTACGCGACATTTGCCTATATCTAGTTCTATCTCGATACTATGCTTAAGAACCTCTTCATAGTCGCCAACACCTTTTATTGATCCAAGGCAGTCAAGCTGCCCTAGATCAGTTGTGAGATATATGTTTTGCAGTCCTTTACATTTTTCGGCTGTTAGATTCAGTGGTATGCGTTTGTTGGTTATGCGATGTAGAGGGTTTAGGTCGGCAAGTGTTGTTTGTAGGCGTAAGAGATTATCTGATGTGAAATTGCAACATATATCAATGTCTTGGGTTACTATGGTAACGCCATAGGCTACAGCGGCAAATCCACCAACAATAACAAATTCTATATTATTTTTAATTAGTCGCTGTAGCAGTATATCCATCTCTTGCATGATGTTTCTCCATGGCTTTTCGTAGCATGAGAGCCGTATTTAAGGCGTGTTGATGTGCTTTGATGCGCTCGGATGGGCTTTTGCGTAAGTTGGTCTCAAGCAGGGACATGTCACACCCATATTCTTCTGCCAGCATCCATGCTGAAGTCTGTTTGTTGCTCTTGTTCATTGTTTTGTTACTATATTTTAGTTATGGGTAAAAGTAAAGGGAAAGCGTAAAACAGCTTTCCAAAGCTGTTTAGATCAGCATCCGTCTTTACGCCGAGACAAGTCGGAGTGCTGATTTACTTTAATAGTAAAAGTCCGGCAACGCCTATAATGAGGCAGTATACTCCGAAGTACCAGAAGTGACCTTTACGAATTAAGCGTAACAGGATTCCTATTGCAGCTAGGCCAACTAGGCAAGAGACTATCATTCCGGCTACAAGTGTTGCTGGTTTGCAGCCTAAGTCACCTTGAAAGATCTCAGGTAGCTTTAAA
>DAOVUR010000102.1 GCA_030632465.1 bacterium
GATTATTGAGCAAAGTGAAATAAGCAAATAAACGCCATCACCGTAGCAAAGTTTTTATTCGTGTTAATTCGAGAGATTCGTGGGCAGACTTTTTCATAGCGCACCGCACCGTAGAGCAGTTTCGCGCCTTTCGCGTATTTCGTAGTCACCCCTTTAAAGAGAGCGCCGTTTTGCGAATGTCTGCATGGCGTGCATTTGATTGTCGAGGGTACGAGACAAGCAAATAAACGCCATCACCGTAGCAAAGTTTTCATTCGTGTTAATTCGTGAGATTCGTGGGCAGATTTTTTCAGAGCGCACCGCATCCTGTCCATCCTGCCTATCCATGTAAATTCCCCATAGCGCACCGCACCGCAGACCGTAGACCGTGGACCATTTTAAAACTTAAAGCAGACTCAAAGCATCAACATCAATCGAATGCCGTACCCCTGCCGGAAATTTAAACACTGCCATAACTTCTTTTAATGGTCGCGTAATCGTAGCAGTAAACTCTGATCTCATCATAATCTGATATCGATATAACCCCTTAGCTTTCGCTAAAGGTGCCGCCGTAGCTTCAGACATAATCACATTATCACCAACCCGCTCCCCAATCCTTTTAGCCAGCGTCTCTGCAATAAAAGATACCTTACTCTCATCCTTCCCGCGCAACGTAATACAGACCAGATGAGAAAATGGCGGATAACTGAGCTCTTTCCTGAACTCAAGCTCCTGATCACACAACCCCTCATAATCTAAACGACGCGCAGCCTGTACTGCCGGATGAAATGGCGTATAAGTCTGCACTAAAACCTCGCCCGATACATCACCTCTACCAGCACGCCCTGCCACCTGCGCCAACAACTGAAAAGTACGTTCACCCGCCCTGAAATCTGGAATATGCAAACTAAGATCAGCATAGATAACACCCACCAATGTCACATTAGGAAAATGCAGCCCCTTAGCTATCATCTGCGTTCCAATAAGAATATCCGTCTTACCCACTCGAAAATCACCCAGAATACGTTCGTACGAATCCTTCTTGGTAGTAACATCAGCATCCATCCTCCTAATAGTTGCCTTAGGAAACATCTGGTTCATAATCTTCTCTACCCGCTGCGTACCCATACCAGAATAACGAAACCCCAGATCATGACATTCAGGACAGATCTTAGGGATCCCCTTATCTGCACCACAAATATGACACCGTATCCGCTCATCACTACGATGATAAGTATACGACACACTACACTCGTCACAACTTGCAACATAGCCACAAGCTTGGCAAATAAGAGAAGTTGAATAGCCACGACGATTCAGAAATAGTATCACCTGCTCAGCCTTATTAATTCGGTCCTGAATAGCATCAATCAATACTCGTGAGAAGACAACCGGCTTACCAGTTTTCTTCATCTCAGCACGCATATCCACAACCCGCATCATCGGCATCGATCTATGGTCAACACGATGCGCTAATGTGGATAGTATATACTTCCCATTCTGCACATTATACCACGACTCCAAAGCCGGCGTTGCCGAGCCAAGCAACACAACACAGTCGGACATCATACCGCGAACAACCGCCACATCCCGCGCATTATATCGCGGAACCTCCTCCTGCTTATAGCTCGGTTCATGCTCCTCATCCACCACAATAAGACCTAGATTCACAACAGGTGCAAATACCGCCGACCGCGCACCCACCACAACCTTAGCTTTCCCCTCCTGGATGCGATGCCACTCATCATGACGTTCACCATCAGATAGATGACTATGTAGCACTGCAATCTGATCACCAAACCGCGAAACAAAACGCTCTACCGTCTGCGGAGTAAGTGATATCTCAGGAACCAACACAATTGCACCTTGCCCCTTTTCTAGCACATGCGCAATAGCTTGCAGATAAACCTCCGTCTTACCGCTACCGGTAACACCATGCAACAATATAACCCTACTACGCTCATCCTTATCAACATCTTTTCTCTCGGCATCACCAAGGTCATTCACCTGCTTCAATGCCACCGCCTGTTCTGGCATAAGATCAAGAGGGTTACTAGGAAGAATATTATGTTGCGATAATGGATGGCGTGCCTGCTGCTGTTGACTAATCTTGACAACCTTCTTCTTCTCCAAAGATTTAATTGGGCTCTGCGTAATACCCAATTCAGAAATCAGATCCTCAACAAACGAATTGCCATGTTTCCCCAAGTAATCAAGTACCAACTGCTGTTTAGGACTAATCTTGCCAACTAAAGTTACATCATACTTCAGCAACTCAACAGAATTACGCTGCTTAAACTTAGCATTTTTACGTCTTACCGCTCCAGGCAACTCAGTACGCACCGCCGCCTCAAATGGTGCGCAATAATAGTCACCCATCCAGCGAGCAAGACGCAACATTGTTTCATCAAGATACGCCTTATTCCCCACAATAGATGCTATAGGTTTAAGAGAAGGATGCCGCTGTTTTTCAGGAAAGCCAATAACATACCCCTGAATTTGCCTATGCCCAAACGGCACAACAACCCGAGAGCCAATCTTAACCTCCGCCAACAACTCATCTGGCACAAGATAATCAAACTCACGATCAAGTGATATATCAACAATTACTGCCGCTATGCGACCCATGACACTCCTTACTTTAAAGAAGTCCACAGTCTATGGTCTTCATTCATCTTTTACTAGAACATTCACAGCAAAAATACCGTCCCCAATGGGCTTGCCCGTTGGAACGGAAGATTTTGTTAAAAACAGCTGTTTTAACAAATCTTACTTACTCACAGCGCAAAACCGCAAAAGTTTTGTAAGAGGCTCACTCGTATACATTAATGCAGTTTGTGAGCAAAAAAAAGCCGAGACGCAAAACGTCTCGGCTAATAATATTTAAGATTTAGAAAGTTTCAAACGTAAGTTCAGTAACCGCATTTGATGTCCCCCAAGGACCATTCCCATTAGCAGGAGCTGCGCCATCTTGCCATACATCACTGCTAATGACCTGTCCAGGATTACCCTTGTTCACCCAAGTAGCTGAACCGTCCAGATAAAGAACATTACCACCTTTATTATCATGGTTTGCGCCAAACTTAGAACCATCAAAAGTATTAAGTGCATCCTTATCACAAGCCAACATTAGAGAGGGAGAAGAACTAGAAGAAACAGGAACATCTATACCACTTCGTGGATATTTAACTACAAAAGCATAACTACAGCTATCCTCTGCTATATCGCTATAATTAGGGACTAGATGCCTGAAATCATCACTTGGGCATTTGAAAATCTTAGGATTATTCAAGATGTATGCTGTCGCAGCAGCATAATTGTTTGACGGATATGCTTCGTTGTTATCCATAGAATACATATTTGCAGCAATACCTATCTGCTTCAAGTTCGATATGCACTTTACGCGTCGAGCTTTTTCACGAGCACTAGCTATCGCAGGCATCAACATACCAGCCAACATACCAATAATAGCAATAACCACCAAAAGCTCAACCAAAGTAAAACCACGTTTCATACGACGAATCAATCCACTCATGCACTATCTCCTCTTACTGCTGTTAATAAAAAACAAACACCATTTACATCTACGTTGCCATTGTTGCAAGAATCACTAATATACGTCAAGTGGAAATAATTGAAAAGTGAAGTTTGATAGTTGAAAATTCGAAATATCCTGTTGATCCAGTAAATCCTGCTGTGCCCTCCGTAGCAAGAGAAGCGCGAAGGATGGGTCCGAATTTTCTCATAGCGCACCGCCTTTTGACCGTCATAGTAGTGAATAACTAATAGTGAACAGTGAATAATTATTGTTTTCTATCTTTTTACAGATGCAGACATGGCGTTACATTCACATGCTGAAGAATGAAGCCGGTTAATGTAATGCCATTACCGTAGAGCAGATTCGTGCCTGCCGTGAGCATGTCGAACCGGTATTCGTGCCATTCGTGGGCAACCCTTTCATAGCGCACCGTATCCTGTCCATCCTGTAAATCTATGTCAAAACCCCATAGCGCACAGCACCGTGGACCGTAAACCGTAGACCTTTTCTTTTTTCTTTGCGGTCTTTGTGTTCTCTGTGGTGAATCAGCCGGCATTTCGGCTCCGCTCAATGACCTATTACCTATAGAATCAGCATACAGTCGCCGTAGCTGTAGAATCGGTATTTTTCCTTAACAGCCTCATCATATGCACGCTTAATAAGATCCTGTCCAGCAAGCGCGCTAATCATCATCAGTAATGTAGAACATGGCAGATGAAAATTCGTCAACATAACATCAACAACTTTAAAGTCGTACGGCGGATAGATGAAAATCTCACTTCGTCCTTCACACGCAACAATCTCGCCATACTTGGCGGCAACAGTCTCTAACGTTCTAACAGATGTACTGCCCACCGCCACCACTCTCCCAGTACCAGCTTTTGTCTTACGTATCATAGCAGCAGTATCTTCACTTATACTATAACGCTCAGCCTCCATGCGGTGATCTTCTAGCGCATCAACTTTCACTGGCTGAAATGTTCCCGGCCCAACATGTAACGTAAGCTCAGCCTTATTCACGCCGGCACCGGCCAGTTCCTCCAATAGCTTTGGCGTAAAATGCAACCCTGCCGTTGGAGCCGCAACTGCACCTGTCTCCTTAGCAAAGACAGTCTGATACCTTTCACGATCCATACGAATACGTTCACCATTAACATCACGGTCACGCTTGATATAAGGCGGCAATGGCGGCGCACCATGTTCCTTCAACACTTTCGATAGAAGCTGATCACTCTCAAGCTTAACCCGAATACGTCCACCACCCATCGCTTCAACAATCGTCCCCGCTACATGACCATCTGCTAAAGTTAGTGGCATACCAACAGCAGCGCCGGAAGATCCTTTAAAGAATGAGTTCCATTCTGTGACAAGCTCACTATCAGCGGCCACCTGTTCTAAAAGCAAAAGCTCAACCTTACCACCAGTATCAGAACGATATCCAAAAACTCGCGCGGGAAAAACTTTGGTATTATTAACCACCAGCAGATCACCAGCCGCAAGATATTCGCCAATGGCACATACCTGCCGATGCTCAATAGTCTGCTCAGCACGGTTCACTACCATCATGCGCGACTGATCACGTACATCCATCGGCGCTTGCGCTATCAACTCAGTCGGTAAATCAAAATTAAAATCAGAAGTTTTCATATTCAAAGAGGTTCTAAAAGGGTTTTTAAAAGGTTCAAAAGTTCTGGGTTACAAAAAGAACTGAAAAAATCACTATATGATGATCTACTATACACTTATTACAATTGTTCTAAAGCGTATTCCAAGGTAATGCATAATCTGTATCTGTCAACTGCTCAAATGTCTCTGTTGGCGATATAACTAAGCCGGGCGCAATATTTCTATTAGAGTAGTTGTCACGTAAAGCACTTATGCCACTTGTATCTTTTCTACTAGGCCGACTTTTAAGCTTTATCTCTATAGGGTATAATATATTATCTCTTTCAAGGAGAATATCCACCTCACTACCACTATGTAACCGCCAATGATATATTTCAGCCTTTCTTGATAATGGCAATATCAACTTACGGATTTCGGCAACAATGGCAGTTTCGAACATTGCACCAGTAAAGGGATGCCCACCAAGAACAGTTGCCGATGATATCATACCAAGATGACACGCCAAACCACTATCCGCAAAATATCCTTTTGGCTTTGAAGAGATCTTTTTTATGGAATTACCATGATACGCAGGAATCTCATACCACTGAAACGTAGCCTTTAAAACTGTCAGCCATCGTTTTGCTGTTTGCGGGGTTATACCAATATCACGCCCCAGCTGGCTGAAATTTATTTCCTGTGCTGAAAGCGCCGCCATCAACTGTACAAATCGCCCGAACTGTTGCCAGTCAATCACATCAAGAAGTTGCCGCACATCTCTTTCAATATAAGTACGAATATAAGCTGCAAAATAATCACTGGCAAGATCTTCTGCTATTGAATCCATTTCAGGCAACCACCCCGTCCATAGTTGTTCATACAACGTCCGATTCATTGCCATTTTACTATGATTACCAGTAACAAATTTGTGCGGATCATCTAAATATCTCTCCAACCAAGAAGGTGAAGCTGCGACTTCATTTATTTCAGAAAGAGAAAACCCTTCTAAATCCAGAAAAACAGCTCTTCCGGCCAAAGATTCACTAATAGATTTTATAACAGACCACTGTTGCGAACCAGTTAATATATACATGCCAGGGCGTTTATTACGGTCAACAGACCTTTTAATACATGAGACAACTTCTGGAGAATACTGTATTTCATCAAGAATTAGTGGTACAGGATGATTACTTAAGAATAGTTCTGGATCAGCTCTAGCGTTGCCAATATCTACGACCGGATCAAATACAACTGTATCCCAATCGCTAAACAGATGACTCAATAGAGTACTTTTTCCAACTTGCCGTGCACCACATACAACAACAACAGAAAAATGCTCAACTAGCCTGCATAACTTATCTGCTAATATCCGTTTTTTATAATTCATACTGGAAATATAGTGATGCTATCATCAGATTTCAAGCCTTTTCTCATTCTCCAATGATTTTAACTAAGACGCGTTTGCGGCGTTTGCCGTAAAATCCTCAGCGGATCCTTCTATTATTTTCATCTAATAACGAGGTCCCTGAGCGGAGCCGAAGGGCCGGAGGAGGGGGTGCAGCATACGGCATTTCGGCTTCGCTCAATGACCTATTATTTCATCGCTCATCGTTCAGAGTTCATCGTTCAAACCCTATTCTCCGATAATTTTCACTAAGACGCGCTTACGGCGTTTTCCATCAAACTCACCATAGAAGATACATTCCCATGGTCCAAAATCTAGTTTACCATCAGTTATAGCAACCACAA
>DAOVUR010000124.1 GCA_030632465.1 bacterium
ATCTATGTTCTAATTGCTGGAACTTACACTCCCTATACACTTGTTACCCTAAACGGGCCTATAGGATGGACAATGTTTGGAGTTTTATGGAGCATCGCCATCATAGGCATAATCTTAAAACTATTCTTCACAGGACGGTTCAGGATATTATCAACATCAATATATGTCTTGATGGGCTGGATAATTGTTATAGCCATAAAACCGTTGATCGCCAACCTACCGCCAGAAGGAATATTCTGGTTAGCAGCAAGTGGCGCATGCTACACCATTGGCGCAATTCTATATAGCATCAAAAAACTAAAATTCAACCATGCCATATTCCATGTCTTTGTTCTGTTTGGCGCAATCTGCAGCTTTATTTCAGTATTTTTCTACGTGCTACAAACCTAAAAACAGCACGCGCACACATGGCTGAAAGGTATCGTTTCACTCAACCTGCCCGCATTGCTTCGCAAAGCGATGCAGGCGGGCCATTTCAGCCCTACAATTCCCACCCTCATATTTTCCCTGGACATTGGTAGTTGAGCGTTCCTAGTTCATCCTTCATCGTTCTACAAGACTCTATCAAAAGTCAGAAACAGTACACCACGTTGCGTGACAGGGCTACTCAACCGAACAGTCTTCTTACCACCACCATGAACAGATAACGTAATACTATCTACTCCATCAGGACAGGACATACGCCCAACATGTATATACCTTGGCAACGTCTCCCAGTGCCTAAAATCAGGTTGTTCCAGCATGAAAAGAATGATCCATGTAGCCAAACCAGCCCATTCATTCTGCTGCGCAACCGCATCTGCAACCATCCACTTACCAATAACACGCCCTGTCGTCTTAACACCACTCTTCAAAATAACCTGCTGCTCGGATAGTGCAGCAAGACGCGACAGATTAACCATATTATATGCATAACCCAACATCTGATCATTATACTTTACCCCTATCGCTGAAGGATTGCCACCACCATGCGCGATACCACTACTATAATCAGCAACCCGCCCCGTCATAATTATACAGATCAATTCATGCTCACCCACCTCGGCAGAAGCTGGACCACCCGTCAACCCAACTGATAAACCACCTTTACCAAGAGAAATCTGCCCCGTATCACTAATATTAAGAGTTTCACTAAGTGCTGATGCCTTACGGTACTCGACCTTTGCATTAGACATATCGTCGACCACCTCCATACAGAGTCCAGCCATATAACGAGAAAAAGCATCCTCAGGATAATCTTTAATAGCCTCAGACTTAAGCCTATCAATAAGGCGACGCCCCTCCACTCCTGCGCCTTGCCAATCGTCCTGCGCCATATATGTCATTGCAGCAAGCACATGCAGATAACTACGCTCAAAAGGATAGCCATAGAAATTGAGCATATTATCACTTGCAATAAGACTACTTACACCGCGTGAAACACTAAGCGTATCCATCTGAACCAGCAAGTCGTGCGCCTCATTATAATCGTGCGCACTTTCAGGTAATTGACCCGCAGCCTGATAAATAGTACCTCGTTCCATCAAGAAAAGAATACGATCTCGATCAGGAATATCTGATCCATCAAGATGCACTAAAGCGGCATCGGGATCACCATTATAGTAAGCAGTACGTGCCCTATCCAATGAAGGAGTAGAGCAACCTGACATAAAAAGCATCACTACCGAAGCCGCAACGACTCCGGTAATGATGTTAAAGCATCGCCGTAAAATTCGCATTTTACCATCCGATAAGAGGTCTTCTGGCTTCACGAGCAATCTCATGATCATCAATCCAGACCATTTCGCCAGTCGAAATATCAGTAACTTCCATTGTCAACTTATAGTAACTAAATTTCGTCTTAGAAACACGAACCTGCTTACCTGTGGACTTCTCTAGTTTAGAGAATGAGCCAGTAAGCATATACTTCACACCAAGTTGCTGTCCAATGGCTGCATTCTGACCAGGAGTAACATTCGCCGCCTGATATCCCTGTTCATCCATAATCTTTTTACGACTAGTCTCATTAACAAATCTAATCTTGCCAGATTTCAGAAGTGTAACTCGCATCTTATCAGTAAGACTCTTAGTATCAATATGCTCATTAGTATCATTGCTCAACTGCGCAATCATCATAATAGGTGGCTCAGTCTGCTTAGCCATAAATGGGCTATTCAGTAACTCGTCACAAATGTCTTTAGATAACTGTTGCAAGTCAGTCTGATCGTAGTTCTGATCATAATGCCGCCCATCAGTCGGGTCAACCTCCTTAACAGACATACGAAACGCCGCACAACCTGTAGAGAGCAACATAACTGCACTTACCCCAACCAATCCTAACACATTAAACGCAACCTTCTTCATATTCATATCTCCTTCAATAATTGCACATTAAATACAAACAACAATATCAGCACCCATGCTACTCCTGCATATGGAAATAAGCAAGATCATAAAATGCGAAAACACTAAAACCACCAGTTATATATTGACCAATTATACTAGCTGACTTACTCTACTCGCAACCTACCAGAACAGGAAATAAAATGAAACATCTATACTGGAATATAAAAACAACCCCCACACCATTACGCACCATGCTCAACACCCTTAGTGCAACTTACCCTATTTCCAAAACTGATGAAGCCACAACTAATGTTACATTCATAAAAAACAGCGAAATTGGTTTATGTGAAGTAATCCGTAAAGGTGTTAAGGCAGAAATAAGCTACTCTACTCCTGCACAAGCTTGCCGTGCTGTTGGGGCACTACTAGGAAACGTTGCAAAACCCAACCAAACCACCTCCGAAGAGACTCCTTTCACCATGCTAGGAATCATGCTCGACTGTTCTCGCAATGCCGTCATGACCGTTGACCACACTAAAGTATGGCTACAGAAACTTGCACTACTTGGCTACAACACCGTAATGCTATATACAGAAGAAACCTACGAACTCCCCGGCGAACCATGGTTCGGCTATAAACGCGGTGCATATTCAGCACAAGAGCTAAAAGCTATTGATAATTACGCTAACAAACTCAACATCGAAATCATCCCCTGTATTCAGACACTCGGCCATCTCGAACACCTACTTAAACATAAGGCTTATAATGACATCAAAGATACCAGCAGCGTCATGCTTGTTGGTGAAAAGAAAACTTATGAATTAATAGAGAAGATTATTATTCACTGGAAAAAATCGTGCCGCACCAACAGGATACATATAGGCATGGATGAAACTCATGACCTTGGGCTCGGGCGTTACTTAGATAAAAACGGCTTTAAAGATGGATTTACTCTATTTAACGAACATCTCACCAAAGTTGTTGAAATATGCAAACGACATGATTTAAAACCAATAATTTGGTCCGACATGTATTTCCGATTAGGTTGTAATAGTCGCGACTATTACGATACAACAACAGTCATCCCAAAATCTGTTATCAAAAAAATACCCGCCGAAACAGAATTAGTCTACTGGGACTACTACCATAAAGACAAAGCATTCTATTTAGACTGGATCGAACGCCATCGCAAGATGGGCAAAGAGCCATTAATGGCATCTGGCATCTGGACCTGGAATAAATACTGGTACGACCATGAACTAACAGTCGATACTGCAGGCCCCTGTATAGATGCATGTTACGAATCAAAATTAAAAGAACTATTATTTACTCAATGGGGTGATAACGGTGCATACTGTGACCACGACTCAGCTTTTGCCGGCATGACGTACTGTGCCGACAAAGCTTACGGAAACAAAGTTCCAGACCCGAATGAATTATCGAAACGGTTCTTAGCAATATGTAAGGGAAGCTATGAAGCACACATTCTTGCCTCAGGCATCCATAATTTCACTGATGGTTTTTTTCCAAATATGTGGGAAGACCCAATTTTCGAAAGCAATCTAAGAGCGCATTCTAAAAACCAAAGCACCAAAATGAAGAAAGTTGCCAACCATTACAAACAACTAGCAAAAAAATTAAAGAGATATCGCCACGACAACCATGCAGGAAGTCTCTCTCATGCATATCAGCTTGCCCACACCTTTGCTCTACGCTATGAGCTTGCCGCCGACCTATTTCACGCCTATAAACGTAAAGATAAAGTAGCATTGCGCAAGATCCTCCGCCGTATCCCTAAAATGATTGAAACAGTCGGCATGTGTGAACTGACATTCAGAACAATGTGGATGTCACACAACAAACCCGAAGGCCTAGAAACCATTCAAGCCAGATTCGGAATGCTAGAAGTACGCTACCGTGAGTTAGAACGACGACTCGCAGAGTATCTTGACGGCTCAATTAAGAAAATTGCCGAACTAGAATACAAACACCCGGAAAGATAAAACCTCATTCTATAGACTGGTCCCTGAGCGGAGCCGAAGAGCCTAGTCGTCCTCTATTTCACCCTTTTCACTTTTCACTTTACCCTTTATTTTACCCTTTACCTTTCACCCCTTACCCTTTACATTATCCCCACTATGAAAAAAACAAAAGCTACTAAATTAATGGACGCCATTGCTTCTTTATGCAAAAGGCGTGGTTTCATCTTTCAAAGTTCAGACATCTATGGCGGTATCGCCGGATTCTGGGACTACGGTCCACTTGGTACCGAACTAAAACGTAACATCCGCGAATCATGGTGGAAAAGCATCGTACAGACTCACGAAAATGTGGTGGGACTAGACTCATCAATCATCATGCATCCACGTGTATGGGAAGCTTCCGGACATATTGGCGGATTCTCTGACCCAATGGTAGATTGCAAAAGTTGCAAAAAACGCTTTAAAGCTGATGGACTATGCGAGGAACAAGGCGAAGACTTAATCACAACAGAAAAAGGCTTTGCCCTACCAGAAAACATCAAGTGTCCTAACTGCGGATCACGTGAACTAACCGAACCACGCGACTTTGATCTAATGTTCAAAACATTTATCGGCCCAGTAGAAGATGACTCAGCACGCGCATACCTGCGTCCAGAAACAGCACAAGGCATCTTCACTCAGTTTAGCAACGTACTAGCAACATCTCGCCAGAAAATACCATTTGGTATTGCGCAGATCGGTAAAGCATTCAGAAACGAAATCAATCCACGCAACTTCACATTCCGCTCACGCGAATTTGAACAGATGGAACTAGAATTCTTTGTCGAGCCAGGCACAAGCGAAAAATGGCACACATACTGGCTAGAAGAACGCCTTAAATGGTATGAGAAAGTTGGGCTTTCTAGCGATAACATCCACAAAGACGTACATCCTAAAGATAAACTAGCACATTACGCCACAGCCTGCGTTGATGTAGCCTACGACTTCCCATTCGGCAGACAAGAGCTAGAAGGTGTTGCTGCACGTGGCTGTTTCGACCTTACTCAGCACCAAGAGTGTAGCGGTAAATCGCTAGAGTATACCGATCAAGAAACAAACGAACGCTATATTCCACATGTTATCGAACCATCAGCTGGAGTTGATCGTATTGCATTAGCATTAATATGTGAAGCATACCATGTTGAATGGCTACCTAAAAAGAACGACTCAGGATTAGAACCACTAGAAGCAGAACCAGGCTTACGAGCACCTGACGGATATGAAGAGAGAACAGTTCTGCGCTTCGCTCCTACAATTGCCCCAATCAAAGTTGCAGTATTCCCGCTACTAAAGAATAAGCCCGAACTTGTTAGTAAAGCTCGCGAACTATTCGAACAGCTACAAGCCATCTGGCCATGCTTCTGGGATCAAACGGGCGCCATTGGCAGACGCTACCGTCGCCAAGACGAAATAGGCACACCTTACGCCGTCACAATCGACTTCGATACACTAGAAGATAACACTATCACTCTACGTGAAAGAGACTCCATGAAACAGATACGAGTTCCAATAAACGAACTCATATCAATATTAAGCGAGAAATTAAAGTAACTACCTATCTCCGA
>DAOVUR010000039.1 GCA_030632465.1 bacterium
AAGTTCGCTGATATGTACAAGGCCATCTTTACCTGGAAGCACTTCAACAAAAGCGCCGAATTCTTTAACGCCACTTACTTTGCCGTCATAGATTTTGCCTTCTTCAACTTCAGCAGTAATCATTTCAACTTCACGTTTAGCGATAGCCATTGCTTCGCCATTAACAGCAAAGATGTTGACTGTTCCATCTTCTTCAATATCAAGTTGTGCACCTGAAAGTTCAGTGATACGACGGATGTTTTTACCACCTGGTCCGATTAGTTCACCAATCTTATCCTGTGGGATAACTATGCTTTCGATCTGAGGAGCGTGTGGAGAAAGCTCTTTACGCGGCTCAGCTAGAGTTGATGTGATTGTATCAATGATTTTCAATCTTGCTTCTTTAGCCTGTTTGAAAGCACCTTCTACAAGATCCCATGAAAGACCGTGAATTTTCAGGTCAACCTGGAATCCAGTGATACCTTCAGTAGTTCCAGCAACCTTGAAGTCCATGTCGCCACAGTGATCTTCTGTGCCGATGATATCTGTTACCAGAATGCTTTTCTCTTCATTACTGAATAGTCCAACGGAGATACCTGCAACAGGTCTCGTGATTGGAATACCAGCATCCATCATAGCAAGTGAGCCTACGCAGATTGTAGCCATTGAGCTTGAACCGTTACAGCTCATGATATCAGAGACTACACGTACAGTGTATGGGAAGTCTTCTGGGATAACATGAAGTAGTGAACGTTCACCAAGAGCACCATGTCCGATTTCACGACGACCAGTAGAACCTAGACGTCCAACTTCGCCAACACTGTATGGAGGGAAATTGTAATGTAGCATGAAGCGTTTTTCAGTATCGCCACCAGTAACAGCATCAAGTGACTGTTTATCTGACTTAGTACCAAGAGTAACGATTCCGAGTGCTTGTGTTTCGCCACGTTCGAAGATAGCTGAACCGTGAGGACGTGGAAGAACGCTTACCATAGCTGAAAGTGGACGGATCTCATCAAAAGCGCGTCCATCAATACGAACACCTTTTTCTAGGGCGTTTGCACGTACTGTTGTGATTTCTAGCTCATCTGAAGTTGCACGGAACTCTTCCTTTGTCATTTCAGGGAACTGTTCTAGAAGTTTTTCGTTAAGCGCAGTCATAACTTCTTTAACAGCAGCTTTTCTTTCATGCTTACCAGGAACTGTAAGAGCTTCTGCAAGGCCACTACCAACAGAGGCTAGGGCAGCATCAAGTAGTTCGCTATTAACAGCAGTTGCTTCAACTACCTTTTCTGGTAGGCCTAGCTTGCTTCTGAGTTCAAGCTGAGCATCAATGATCTTAACACATTCAGCATGACCAAAACGCATAGCGGCAACCATATCTTCTTCAGTTGCTTCTTTTGCATCACCTTCAATCATTAGCGGTAATTCGCGATTTCCGCAATAGATAAGGTTGAGGTCACTCTTTTCGCGTGCTTCGTAAACTGGGTTCACAACGAATTCGCCATCTATTCTGCATACTCTTACGCCAGCAATTGGTCCCATGAAAGGGATTTCTGATAGAGTAAGTGCTGCACTTGATGCGATGATGCTGAGGATATCAGAATCGTTTTCGCCGTCACATGAGAGCAACATGTTGTTGATCTGTACGTCATTACGGTAATCTGCAGGGAATAGTGGACGGATAGGTCTATCTGTCAGACGTGATGTGAGAATTTCTTTTTCTGCTGGACGTGCTTCACGCTTGAAGAATCCACCAGGGAAACGACCTGCTGCGTAGAATTTTTCACGATATTCAACTTGTAGCGGGAAGTAGTCTATGCCCTCGCGAGGTTTATCTGTGCATGTGATTGCGGAGAGTAGGATAGTGTCGCCGAGACGAACTGTTACAGATCCTGCTGCTTGGTTAGCGAGTAGGCCTGTTTCAATTGTTAGAGGTTGTCCTCCAACTTCAATAGTTACTGATACTTTATCATTCATAATATATTTTCCTTAATGTTATATGGAACTTCTCTGTTTTAGTGAGATTCCCTTAATTTGCAAGCAACAGAGTTCTTGCATGTAGGGCGTCTGGGAATCTATGGGTAGTGAATAAGCGTGTGTCAATTAACGACGGAGCTTATGCAACTTGAGTACTTCGTGGTAACGGTCTAGATCTGTACGTTTCAGGTAGTCTAGTAGGTTACGACGAGTGTTAACCATCTTGATTAGACCAAAACGTGAATGGTGATCTTTTTTGTTAGCTTTTAGATGGTCTGAAAGCAGTTCGATCTTTTTTGTTAGAACAGCGATCTGTACGTCAGATGATCCAGTGTCTTTTTCGTGACGTTGAAACTCTTTTTGAATAGAACTTTTATCAATTTGGCTCATGCTATCTTCTTTATTCCTCTTTTGTTTGAGGCATATGCCCCGTTATCTATGTTTTTCTTCTTACTGTTTGTCTGGGCAGGAATATATCGAAACAAATGGTGGTATGTAAAGCGATTCTTTTGCTTTTTTTATTTTAAAAAACATGTGCGGGAAAACCGGCTGATATTGATATTTTCGGATAAGTATAATTCCCCATATTTTTATATTGCTTTTCTGTCAGCGATATTATAGTTTATCAATATGAGTAAGGTTAAATTCGAATGGGATTTAGGGAAAAATAGTAAGAACCAAAAGAAGCATGGCGTATCTTTTGAATCGGCACAATATGTATTTGCCGATTCACGCAGAATAATCGCTGAAGATCTTTCGCATAGTGAAAGTGAGAAACGGTATTTCTGTTTTGGTTTCGTTGGCGGAGGGGTTCTTACAGTTAGATTCACAATGCGTGGATCAATAATTAGAATATTTGGTGCTGGATATTGGCGGAAAGGAAAAAAGATTTATGACAACAAAAATTAAATATACAGATGGACCTATTGGAGATATTAGAATTATTAGCGATTTTCTTCCTTCGCCTGAAGAACTTGCATTTAAAGAGGAGCAAGTTAAAGTCACAATAGGGTTAAGTAAATCCAGTGTTGACTTCTTTAGAAAACAAGCAAAAGATCATCATACGCAATATCAAAAGATGATACGGCGTTTGTTAGATGTTTATGTTGCCCAACACCAATAGGAATAGATTTTGGCAAGACTTTGCTTGCGCGTCAATACGGGGAATATTTTGCTTGTTACTTACAATGATACCAGCTAGCAGTATTATAACGTTTCGTGCTGACCATTTTTTGTTGGGCGGAGCCTTACAAAAATATGGGTCGATCACATTGTTCGACTTCCTGTGGGTTTATTCGTAGAAAGCTGATGGGCTCCAAAATGGGTATCCTTTTGCTGCGTCACTGAATCCCCAGACTGGTACGGATATAGGGAGAAGGAGATATTGGACAGGCCAGAGGTTCTTTGGGTACAGGCATACAACGAAATTGGAGATCATATTGGGTATAAGATTCACAGGAAACATGACTGCGCGTAGTGCGGGGGTCTGGATTTGCGGTCTGTCATGAACGACAACGACAGAGCCATCACCAACAGTGACAGAACGAGGTGTTGCGGATCCGGTAATTAGCAGGATCGCAAAAATCCAGATGATGTGGTGTCCACAAGTCATGTGTTTTCTTCTTTCACGTCGAACAAATGTTAGTAATAAAATGCATATGTGCTTATTCACTGGAATTATCTTTTTATAGTGAGTTGAGTCAGTGAACGATGGTCTCGTCTTTGCACGTTGCTAGGATTGTTTCTGCTTGGGAAACATCGAGTGATATCTGTTTTCTGAGGGAGATGACGGAGTCAAATTTCTTTTCGTTGCGGATTTTCGCAACAAAGAAGATCTCGATATCAACTCCATATAGGTCTTTTTCGAAGTCTAGAATGTGCAGTTCGAGGATAGGGGCTTGCGTATTATCTTCGGTGAAAGTTGGTCTTACGCCAAAGTTTAATATTCCGTTGTAGAATCTGTCATTCTTTTTGTCGCCTGATGAGTTACCTGGAGATTTGATAAGCATACGTGCGGCGTATACGCCAAAAGGTGGTAGTACTTCATGGTGAGCATCTAGATTTGCGGTTGGAAACCCTACTGCATGACCTATGCCTGAGCCGTGTTGCACTGTGCCGAGTACGCTGAATGGGCGGCCGAGCATGGCTGTGGCATCTTCTATGTTACCACGTAGAACGGCGGTGCGAATACGTGTGCTAGATATGGGGGCGCCTTGCCAGATGCGGGGGTTGGTAACAGATAGTTTTAGCGTGCTGTTTTTGATCAGTCGCGAGATCATTGCGGGGTTGCCTTGTCCTTTATGGCCAAAGCGCCAGTTTTGACCTACAATAATTCCGGCCAGTGGTGGGGAGCTATCGAGAAGTTGTTGAATAAAGATTTCTGGTGGTGTTTGCGCTATCTCTTGATTGAATGGCAGTATTATGCAGCCATCTATATTTAGGCGCTCCATAATACGTGTTTTATGATCTGTTGCAGTTAGTAGTGGTGGCGCGGCTTCTGGGTTTAGTACGCGCATGGGGTGTTTTTGGAATGTTATGACCCATGTTTCTCCGCCGATTTTCTCTGCCTCCGTAATGGCTTGTCCGATAACTTTGCAGTGGCCAAGATGTACGCCATCAAAAAAACCGGCAGCAGCAATAATAGGTTTGCCTATTTTTCTGATATCTTTTAGATCATGAATTATTTTCATTCTGACTCCTGATATAGAATCTCTATGCGAATTTTGCGACAGGAATTATTTTATCTATTACTGTCTGGTAGTCCATATCCAATATCTCATCTAGCGGAATAGTCTCTGCAATATCCATTGAACCAGCATTAGTGCGTCGGAGCGCGGATAGATGCGCTTTGCAGCCTAGGTTTTCTCCGATATCGTTACAGATTGTGCGTACGTATGTACCTTTTGTGCAGCGGAGGACGAATTTTATCTCTGGCGGATTAAAATCTAGTATCTTGAATTTATATATATGCATTAAGCGCGGCTTGCGTTCTACGGTTTTGCCTTTACGGGCAAGTTTATAGAGTGGGACACCATTAACTTTTACAGCTGATACCATGGGCGGGGTTTGGAAGATGTCGCCTTTAAAGTTTTTCATCTCTTCTTCGACTATTTCTTGTGTGATATGTTCCCACTCGCCTTCGCTGGTTACTTCTCCTGTGGCATCTTGGCTGTCTGTGGATGATCCAAGGTACATAGTGCCTTCGTAAGTTTTGTCTGATGACATTAGCCGATCTGAAAGTTTTGTTCCGCGTCCAAGCATAATCAATAATACACCAGTTGCCATAGGATCGAGTGTGCCGCCGTGACCTACACGCTTGATGCCAACTTTACGGCGGATAGCATCTACGACGTCATGCGATGTCATGCCCATTGGTTTATCCACAGGAAGCACGCCATCGTAAGGTTGAGCATTTTGGGGTGGGGCGGGTGTTGAAAAACGCTGGTTATTCTGTTGCATTGCTATATCTCAGTTCTTTTATTCACTTTTAGGTGCGTCTGATTCTGGGTTCAGATGTTCTAAGTCCATATAATCTTCATCAGAGACCTCAGGTTCAACTTCAGTTTCAGGAACAGCGATGTGCGAGATTGTATCAAGTACATTGCTACCTTTTGCTATGGATGAATCTAAGGAGAAAAATAGGCGTGGCGTGTATTTGAGGACAACTGAGTTGCTCACGTAGTCTTGAAACTCTTTTCTATGGCTTCGTAGCATAGTGAGAACTTTTTTGCGTTTTGATTGATGACATCTGACAGAAACCATTACTCTTGCTTGTCGTAGGTCACGACTGGCTGATACGCTAGTAACTGTTATTGATGCAAGGTCTACTTCGCCAGGGCGTAAGATGCGATACATGCCAGCGGCTATTTCGCGCTGTAGCAACACATTGACGCGTTTCATTCTGTCAACACTCATGATGATTACCTATGGTAGAATTATTGATCTTTAGTGTTAAAGAGTTTTCTCTAGTTGACGCACTTCGTAGAACTCAAATATATCACCAACGTCAAAGTCAGCAAATTTATTGATACGTATTCCGCACTCTTGAGCTTCGCGTAACTCTTT
Organism: bacterium; assembly: GCA_030632465.1. Classification (GTDB taxonomy): domain Bacteria; phylum Verrucomicrobiota; class Kiritimatiellia; order UBA8416; family CAMZLY01; genus CAMZLY01. The sequence goes on from DAOVUR010000039.1 coordinate 6,025, forward strand.
GGCTTCATCTTGGAAATGCTTGAGAGATGACATTGTGCCTTCAAAAAGAACTTCATCACCACGTTTTACGCGAATCTTGTTCTTAACGTTTACGACACCTTTAGTGATCATACAACCAGCAATTTTACCAAGTTTGCCAATAGGGTATACCTCTTTTACGTCGGCATGAGCTACAATATCTTCTTTTGTTTCGTGTGATAGTAGGCCGAGCATTGCATCACGAACCTGATCGATCAGTTCATAGATCACATGGTGTAATCTGATTTCGATGCCTTCATGTTTGGCTGATGAGTCGACGCCACTCTCTTTTGCTACATGAAAACCAAGGATAACAGCATTTGATGCGCTTGCGAGCATCACGTCATTAACTGTGATATTGCCTGTCCCTGTAAGAATGAATGAGATTGATATTTTATCACTCTTGATCTCTTGCAGTGAGTGTATGATAGCTTCAATTGAGCCTTGAGTATCTGCTTTGATTAAGACTTTAAGTTTCACTTGTTGATCACTTTCCATCTGTTCAAAGACTGAATCAAGTGATACTTTTTGTGTTACAGATAGCGAGGCGGTGTTTTCCAGCTGTTTGGTTTCAGCAGCTTGTGTTTTTGCCCATTTTGCATTTATGCATGCTTTAAAAGCTGCGCCAGCTTCTGGTACACCAGATAGACCAAGACAACGAACAGGTGTTGCAGGGCCTACTGATTTAAGCTTGGTACCGTGATCGCTAATAAGAGCTTTTACTCGTCCCCATTGGCTTCCGCACAAGATAGGATCACCAATCTTTAGAGTTCCTGATGTGATAAGTAGATCTGCAATTGGCCCCATGCCTTGCTCTAGGCTACCTTCGATAATGAAGCCTTTAGCTAGTCTAGTTGGGTTGGCGGAGAGCTCCATGATATCTGCTTGCATAAGCATCATTTCAAGTAGATGTTCGATACCTTCGCCCGTCATTGCGCTGACAGGGCAGCAGATAAGTTCGCCACCCCATTCTTCTGGCGTAAGCCCCATCTCTTGCAGTTGCTGCATAACGCGATCAACATTTGCACCTGGCAAATCAATTTTATTTATTGCGATCATCATTGCAACATCTTCAGCAGCCTGTGCATGCATAATCGCTTCTTTTGTTTGTGGCATGATACCATCATCGGCAGCGATAATGATTACTGCAATATCGGTCAGGTTAGCACCACGGGCACGCATTGAAGTGAAGGCTGCATGGCCAGGTGTGTCTAGAAATGTTATCTTGTTACCGTTAAGCTCTACTGTGTATGCGGCAACATGTTGAGTGATACCGCCATGTTCACCATCTGCCACTGTTGCATTTCTGATTTTATCCATCAGTGATGTCTTGCCATGGTCAACATGACCTAGAAAGGTTACTACAGGAGGGCGTGGCAACAAATCTTCTGGCTGATCTATTATTTCTGCAAGATCTTCACTCTGTTTAGCATTGCTTGGAGCGTTATCTGTACGCTTTTCTTGTTCAACTTCGAAGTCGTGTGCTGCTGCAACCTGACGGATAACGGTCATGTCTAGGCGTTGGTTGATCGATGCAAAGATATTCATCTTCATAAGCTCGGCAACAAGAAGGTTTGGCCGCATCTCGATTTTTTCAGCTAGTTCTTTAACTGTGATGCCACCCGTTAGAGTGATGACCTTTTTGTCTTCTTCGTTTTCTGCAGCTTCTTCTTGCTCAAGTTCTGCAAGTTCTTCGGCTTCCTTGGCTTCTTCTTCGGCGATCATTGCAGAAAGTTCATCTTCCGCCTGTTTATCATCGTTAGAAGTAGACTCGGTAATGATTTTTTCCTGTTTGACTTCCTCTACAGCTACGGGAGCAGCCTTCTCCTTCTTTGTTGGTGCAGGAGCAGTTTTTTCTTGAGGTGGAGTAGCATCTTTGCCGGCATATTCTGCGCGGATGAGTTCGATTGTAGAATCCTCTACAGAGCTCATGTGGCTTTTTGTTTCAATATTAAGTGCGCGAAGCTTTTCTACAAACTCTTTGCTTCCCATATTGATCTCTTTTGCAAGTTCGTGTACTCTCATTAAATTGTCTCATGCCTCCTGGCTACATTACGGTAAAATAGATGCTACTCTTGTCTGTTTAAATACACCGTCGCAGCATCAATAATGGACTGTGCTTTTTCGTTGTCGAAACCAGTGGTTTCTATAATATCATTTATATCAGCATCTAAAACACCATCAATAGTTAAAAATCCTGATTTAACAAGTGTTTCAGCGCTTTCTTTCTCGATTCCCTCTATACCAGCCATTAATTCTATAGCTTGGGATATCTGGTCTTCAAAAGTTGTGTCTGACTCAGTTTTCTGAATATCGATCTTCCAGCCAACAAGTTTTGCTGTAAGGCGTACATTTTGACCTTTCTTTCCGATGGCTAAAGAAAGTTGATCAGCATCAGCAAGAACGTGAATTACGTGTGGAGTATCATCATCAATCCATACCTTTGCCAGCTTAGCTGGAGCAAGTGAATTGGTTGCGTAGGTTTTTACATCTTCGCTCCATCGTACAATATCGATCTTTTCACCAGAAAGCTCTCGCACAATATTTTTAACACGAATACCGCGCATTCCTACGCATGCACCTACAGGGTCAACCTTTTCATCACTGGAAAGTACTGCAATTTTTGTACGATATCCAGCTTCACGAGCGATACCTTTGATCTCGACGATGTTATCGTTGATTTCTGAGATTTCGAGATGAAATAGGGCACGAACAAATTCTGGGTGACTACGCGAAAGTACGATGCCAGGTCCCGAAGGGTTGTTCTCGACTTTAAGCAAGTATGCACGAATACGATCACCAATCTGATATTCCTCAGTCTGGACTCGTTCGGAGGCTGGTAGGATTGCTTCACCACGTCCGAGGTCAATAATTATATCGCTACGGTTAAATTGACGGACTGTACCGCTGATTATCTCACCGACCCGATCTTTGTATTCGTCAAAGATATTCTCTTTCTCGGCTTGTCTGATCTTCTGCATAATAGCCTGCTTGGCTGTCTGTGCAGCGATACGACCAAGTTCTTTTGCTTCAATTACGACATCCATGAAATCGCCTATTTTTGCATCTGGATTGGTTTTCGTTGCTTTGGCAAGTGAGACTTCTTTATATTTTGATTTAGCTGTCTTTACAACTTCAACGTTAGCTTTAGCGATAATTTCGTAGGTGTCTCTGTCTATTATTATATCTAGATCAGTATCGCAATCAGGCAGTTTGCGTGAAGCTTGACGAAGAGAGAACTCGATTGCTTCGATCAGTGTTTCACGATCAATTCCTCGTTCTTTCTCCATATATGTTACTACTGCGGCAAGTTCGCTGTTCATTTTATACGCCCTCTATTCCTTAAAAATATTTCGATATACAAATACAAAAGAGCGGGCAATGCCCACCCTTCGCAGGTACTCAACTATTTCGAGTGAGCACCACAATATATCTTACGCAACGTGGTGTCAAGTGTGCTTTATGATTTTCAGCGATAAAGAATCACAACAGACGATGGTGGAGTAGTGGACCTATGAAATTTATACTTGCCATAAAAAAATATCATACACGCTTGACATACTGACTGGTCAGTATTATGGTGTGCGGTGAATTCAGGTTATGTAGATCTGCTTGCGAAGTTATTTGCAACGATTTTAATATTTATTGTAGGTGAGTGAATTATGGCAAAAACAGATAAGCGCGAACTTATTTTAAGGGCGGCGGAAAAGATATTTAAAGATAAGCGGTTTCATGAGGTTAAGCTTGATGATATTGCGGCAGCAGCGCATGTAGGTAAAGGTACTATCTATCTCTACTTTAAGAGTAAGGAAGATATGTTCTTTCAGTTAGCGATGGATGGGTTTGATGAATTATGCATTTTAGTGCATGCTGTTGCGGAGTCGGATAAGTTGTTTCGTGATAAATTAATTGATATGTGTACGGCTTTAAGCAATTTCTTTAGTGAACGACGTCCTTTGTTAAGAATTATAGGTGAAGCGCAAGATGTTTTGAATAAACGCGATTCAGATATAAGGCAACTCTTAATGAAAAATCATCAGAAGCTGATTAAGGAAGTTAATCAGATTCTTGATTTTGGGCGGGAACAGGGGGATCTTCGTGACGATATTGATTATAATGTTGCGCATTTTATTCTTATAGGATCATTACAGTTTCGTGATCGTCACAATTCTGGCGAAGGTTTTTCAGTTTCAATTGAGCAGATTGTAGATGTTTTTTTAAATGGCGTTATATTGCATCGAAAGGAAGATTCATAAGTGAAAAGACTATTTATATTTAAACCGATATGGTTATTACTACTATTGTTAACTCCAGCCTGTGCGCTTTATAAGCCTGCAGATCGTGATGCAGATAAATTAACGGTTCTGCCGGATAAGTTTAATCTTTATGATGCAACAGAAGAGGCTGGCACTAATGTTTGGTGGGAAGGGTTTGGTGATGTTCAGCTAAATATGTTGGTGGAGAAGGCTCTCACAAATAATTTAAGTATCTTGCAGTCGGAGGCAAAATTACGTCAGGCGGAGGCGGTGGTTATCCAACAGGGTGCTGCACGTTTTCCTTCATTGGGCCTAGATGCCTCTGCAGGGGCAAGGCGAGATCAGAGTATATTACCAACAGGCGAAAGTGATGCAGTCAAAACAGAAAGCTATAAGCTGGGTCTAGCTGCTGGTTATGAGGTTGATTTATGGGGGCGTGTTAGATCGTTACATAAGAAATCAATTTTTGATTATCAGGCTAGTTGGGCTGATCGACAGGCTATAGATGTCACTATCTCTTCTACTGTAGTGTTGCGATATTTTGAATTAATTTTTCAGCATCAGAAATTAAATATCCTTAAGGATCAAGTAACGTTTAATAAGCAGATCCTTGAGCTGGTGGAGTTACGTTTTCGGCGTTCTCAGGCATCGGCACTTGATGTCTATCAACAGCGTCAGCTAGTAGCGAAAGCAGAATCCAGAATACCGCCAGCAGAATCAAGAGAGCTCATTGTGCGTAATGAACTTGCTCTGCTGCTTGGTGAGGTTCCTGGAGTTCCATTGGGGTTGCAGGAACGAGATGCGCCAAAGCTCATGCCTGTTGCGGCTACAGGAGTGCCTGCGGATTTGCTGGTTAAACGACCAGATATTGTTGCAGCAATGATGAGGTTACGTGGTGCTGACTGGCAGATTAGTGCGGCCAAGGCGGATCGCCTACCAGCAATAAGGATAACCGCAACTGCTGGTTATGGCAGTATCGATTCATCTACAATATTTGATAACTGGTTTTATAATTTGGCAGGGAGTCTGACTGGGCCGCTGTTTGATGCAGGGCGGAGACGTGCTGAGGTTGCCCGTGTACGGGCAGTAGCTGATGAGCGTTTGGCAGGCTATCGTAAGGTTGTTCTAACGGCAATGCGTGAAGTGGAGGATGCATTGGTGAAAGAGAAAAAGGA
>DAOVUR010000191.1 GCA_030632465.1 bacterium
CCAACGTCAACATAATCATCTTCTTCTCTGTATCAGCCAAAGAACTATTATCAACCCCTAGATTAATGCGACCTGTAGGAATAGAAACACCACCAGCAACACGAACCTCATCCTTAATATTCAATGGCAAATCTCGTGTAGTAAGCTTATCTCCCCGCGCCAAAACAACCATCTTCTCAATAGTATTACGCAGCTCACGCACATTACCAGGCCATCTATATGTACTAAGCACATTCATTGCATCGGGCGTTATACCATCGATATTTTTATTATTGATAGCACTGAGCTCTATAATAAATTTATTACACAACAACGATATATCTTCACCACGCTCACGCAATGGTGGCAGATTAATACTCACTACATCCAGCCGGAAAAAGAGATCTTCCCGAAACTTACCTTCATCCACCAGCTGCCGCAGATTTTTATTAGTTGCCGCAATCAGCCTAATATCCACATCTACCGATTCCGTGCCACCAACCCTTTCAAACCTACGCTCCTCCAAGACACGCAACAACTTAACCTGCACGGCAGGATCAATCTCAGATATCTCATCCAAAAAGAGCGTACCACCATCAGCCATTTCAAAACGCCCCTTACGCTGCGTAGCCGCCCCGGTAAACGCCCCCTTCTCATGTCCAAAAAGTTCACTTTCCAGCAACGTATCCGACAATGCCGCACAATGCACCGGAACATAAGGCCCTTTAGCACGTCCACTCAAGCCATGCAAAGCATTAGCTACCAGTTCCTTCCCGGTACCACTCTCGCCAGACACAAGAACCGTCGCCTGCGTTGGTGCAACTTGATGAATAACATCATACAGCTGTTGCATCGGAGCAGAATTACCAATAATATTAGAGATACCATACTTATCATCCAGCTGTTCACGTAACCGGACATTTTCACTCTCCATATCACGCGATTTAACAGCACGCCTCAACAGCAGTTCAAGATGATCAAGATTCACCGGCTTCGTAAGATAATCGTACGCGCCACGCTTCATTGCCTCAACTGCCGTCTCAACGTTACCGTAAGCAGTTAGCAAAACACATATAATATTTGAATTAACTGCCAGCACGCGCTGCAACAGCGTCAGACCATCAATACCAGGCATACGCAAATCAGTAAGCATAATATCAATACGGTTCTCATGCAACATTGCCATAGCACGCTCACCACTCTCCGCAATCAGCACATCATAATCATTACGCAGAGCACGACTCAACCCTTCACGCGTATTTTTGTCATCATCGACAATCAAAACTTTTATAAGTCCACTATCTTCTTTCACTACAATTTCTCTCCACGTGATTTCAATAATTTAACTCGGCGCTCAGCACGCGGCAACAACACCGTAAAACTCGTCCCCACCCCCTGCTTACTGATGATATCCAATTCACCACCATGATCCTGAATAATACGTTGCACAACCATCAACCCCAAACCAGACCCATCCTCTTTGGTTGTGTGGTAAGGCTCAAAAATCTGCCCCAACTCTTCAGCACTAATACCAACTCCATTATCCTGAAACGAAATACTCACAAAATCATCCGACACGCTTATCACTATCCGTAACTCACCACCATCAGGCATAGCCTGCAACGCATTCCGTATAAGATTAAAAAATGCCTGCTTGATCTGATCATGATCCAACTTAATCGTAGGAACCAGCTTCGGAAACTCCAGTAGCACATCAATCTTGCGATCCTGAAATTCCTGAGTCATAAGATTAAGCGTCTCTTTGATCACCCCATCAACATGTTCAACAACTAGTGTCGGAGCTGATGGCCTAACAGCACTTAAAAACTGTGTTATTATAAGATCGAGTCTAGAAACCTCTGTACGGGCAACATCAAGCAGCTCATGCAGATCGCTAGATGTATCTTCAGGTAGCCTTTTAACTTCACGATCAAGTAGTTGCAAATGGATATTTAATGCATTTAGTGGATTACCAATCTCATGCGCCACACCAGCGGCAAGCAGTTTAACTGCATCAATCCGCTCCGACTCCACCATATCAGCTTCATGCTTATGCTCTCGTGTCACATCACGCAGAATAATAACAACACCATTATGCTTTGCGTCATCCCCACCCAAAGGCACAATATAAAAACTAAGAAAACGATGTTCAGGATAAGTAATCTCTATCTCACGAGAAATCAGACGCGACCACTCCTTCGCGTCAAAACGAAGCACTCTATCCCAATCAATATCATCCAAAAAACCAGCTACAGGCCTTCCCACAGCAGTTTCCGCCGAAAAACCAAGATACTTCTCCGCCGCACTATTGGCATACGTTAATCTCGCTTCACCATCAACAACCAGTACACCTTCCTGTATCGCCTGAAAAACCGTCTCCAACATACCACGATCTTTTGCCAGTCGCATAAAATGCGTCTGCAAACTCTCAGGATCAAGACGATCAAGGCGCTCAACCAATTTATCAATAAATCCAGACTTCATTATCCTCCTAACAGATATAACTGTGACAATATGACGCAATAACTGCTAATGGTCAACTGTTAAATTGCCAGAATGCGCCCGAATCTCCTGTAAAACAGCTTTCCATAGCTGTTCGCCTTTAGCTACGCCGAGACAAGTCGGAGTGCTGATCTACTGCGCAAAATCTTTTTTTGCAAGTGTTTGCAATAGAACAGTATATTAAGTAATATCTCTTTTTATCACTTTATAGAAAACATAAACGAGGATTATCATTATGCTTTATTACAGTATCGGATCAGAAGAGACAGTTTTATCACTTGAAGACTTACAAAAAGGCCTTATTGAAGCTCTAGATAAAATTGGCGAACGTAATCGAGTACTAATCGTACCACCAGATTTCACACGCGCACACTCTCGTGCTGGTGAACTAACAAGTATGGCCTACGAATATTACGGCGATAAAGTCAAAGATATCCTACCAGCACTTGGCACCCACGTACCAATGACTGAAGATGAAATAAACACAATGTTCAAAGGCGTACCACATGATCTCTTCCGTATCCATGACTGGCGCAATGGTACCGTTGATGTAGGCACTGTACCTGCCGAATTTGTTAAAGAAACATCTGGTGGCGCCGTTGACTTCCCATGGCCAGCACAAGTAGGCCGCCTACTGATGGAAGGCGGTCATGATCTCATACTATCTCCAGGACAAGTAGTTCCACACGAAGTTGTTGGCTTCGCTAACTACAATAAAAATATTTTTGTTGGCACTGGTGGCGCGGAAGGCATAAACAAAAGCCATTTTGTCGGCGCAGCCTACGGCATGGAGCGCATGATGGGACGCGCAGACACACCAGTACGTCGCATCCTCAACTACGCATCAGACAACTTCATTGCCGACCTACCAATAGTATATATCCAAACAGTAGTTGCTCGGGCAGCGGAAGGCGGCCTTGTCACACGCGGCCTTTTCATTGGTGATGATATTGAATGTTTCAACCTAGCAGCAGAGCTCTCACTAAAAGTTAACTTCGAGATGCTAGACAAGCCACTCAAAAAAGTTGTTGTCTACCTTGATCCATCAGAATTCAAAAGCACATGGCTCGGCAATAAGAGTATCTATCGTACCCGCATGGCAATTGCAGATGAGGGTGAACTAATTGTATTAGCTCCAGGCGTAAAAGAGTTTGGTGAAGATGGTGACATAGATAAACTAATTCGCAAGTATGGATATGTAGGTACACCTGCTGTTATGGAAGCTCTAAAGAATAACGATGATCTTGCAGACAACCTAAGCGCAGCAGCACATCTTGTTCACGGCTCCTCAGAAGATAGATTCAGCATCACCTACTGCCCTGGTGATCTAACAAAAGAAGAGATAGAAAGCGTAAACTTCAAATATGCTGATCTCGAAGAGATGACAAAGCGTTACAATCCAGAAACCCTAAAAGATGGCTACAACACCATGCCAGACGGCGAAGAAGTATTCTATATTTCCAATCCAGCAGTAGGACTATGGGCATACAGAGAACGCTTCGCCGAAAGTGACTAAAAATAATACTATCATTCCCGATGGGCTTGCATGTCGTGAGCTTGTCGAACTGGCCCCCGTTGGAACGGAAGATTCCTGTGTAACTACCGTCCCCAATGGGCTTGTCCCGTTGGAACGGAAGATTTTTGTTGCAAACAGTTGTTTTCAACAAATCTTATGCACCCACGGCACAAGACCGTGGGGGTTTGCAAAAAACATCAGCCATTAACCATTAACAAAGCTCTGCTTTCACCGCAATAAACTTCGAAATCGCAAAGTCCAGATCCTCA